>NZ_CAKKTK010000044.1:0-17936 GCF_920656135.1 Frankia sp. Cppng1_Ct_nod
CCCCGACCGGCCCGTCGCCACCGGCGCCGAATGACCCCACAGCCCCCACAACTCGGGCAGCAATCCACGCGAACGACGCAGCTCGCGCGGTTCGCCGAGATCCTGCCCGACGGTCGGTGGAGCGAGGATCCGGCCGTTGTCGACGCCCACCGGCTGGACCGCTCCGGTTGGTATCCGCAGGGCAGGCCGCTCGGGGTGGCCTTCGCCCGTCAGATCTCGGATGTCCAGGCCGTGCTGCGTGAGGCGACCAGGCAGGGCGTGCCGCCCCGGACCTCGGCGGGACGGTGACCGGCGAACACGGCATCGGGGTGCTCAAGCGGCGCTGGCTCGGCGCGGAACTGGGGGCGCGCAATCACGACCTGCAGCAACGCCTGCGCCAGCTTTTTGATCCGGCCGGCATCCTCAACCCCGGACGGGCGATCTGAGCGCAGAGCCTGTTTGAACAACTTGAAGCGGAGACGACCAGTGGCCCGATGGATCGACAAACTCGAACAGGGCGCCGCCGAACACCTGCCCCGCCAGGTGTACAACTACTACCGGCAGGGCGCGGGCACCCACCACGCATGCGACGAGGCGACCCCCGCCTGGGACGCCCTGCGCATCCGCCCACGCGTCCTGCGCGACGTCACCACCGTCAGTACCGCGACCACCGTTCTCGGCACGTACCTCGCCACCCCGGTCCTCGTCGCGCCGACCGCCGTGCAGCACTTGGCCGAAGCCACCGGCGAGGCCGCCACCGCGCTCGGTGCGGCCAGGGCCGGTTCCCTGGTCTGCGTCTCCTGCTTCACCGCCCAGCCCTACACCGACATACGCGACACCGGTTCCCCCTGGTGGGCGCAGGTCTACGTACTACGCGACCGCTCCCTCACCCGGGACCTGGTGGCGCGGGCGGAAGCTGCGGGCGCGGCAGCCATCGTGGTCACCGTCGACACCCCGGTGCTTGGCGACCGCCCCTTCCCCGCCCCCGACTCCCACAGCATGTGGTATGGGGGCCGCCCCCTGGCAGTCACCGCGCTGCACGACGTCACCTTCGCCCGGGACCTCACCTTCGACGACATCGCCTGGCTGCGCGAAATCAGCGACTGCCCATCGTCGTCAAGGGGATCCTGCGCCCCGACGACGCACTGATCGCTGTGCAGGCAGGTGCCCGCGCGGTCATCGTCAGCAACCACGGTGGCCGCCAGCTTGACGCCGCCGTCCCCACCGCCACCGTCCTGCCCGGCATCGCCCACGCGCTGCAGGGTTCCGGCGCCGAGACCTACGTCGACGGCGGCATCCGCAGCGGCCTGCACGTCCTGGCCGCTCTCGCCCTCGGCGCCCGCGCCGTCCTGCTCGGCCGGCCCGTCCTGTGGGCGCTGTCCACGGCCGGCGCCGACGGCGTCTGCCGGCTGCTCCAGACCATCACCGACGAACTGCACCACGCGATGACCCTTGTCGGCGCCCGCGACCTGGACGAACTCACTCCCGACCTGGTGACACCCCCGATCAGCGTCGAATCGTGGGCGGCGCCGAGCCGATGACTGCCGCCGGCACGGGGGCCCGTCACCGGGGCCGCCTCCAAGGCCACCCGCCACCGCACCGGTGGAGAAGCTGTACCAGTGCTGCACGCCGCCTGGGTGTCGCGGAGCGCGACCGCAGACGATGTCATTGCCCCAACAGATTGCGTTCGACCAGGTCAAGAGCGCCAGCGTCAAGTCCGGGCTTGCTGGCCGGCAACCCTCCTCCGCGGCGGGGTGCCTCCCGGGCTGAGACCAGGCCGTGTCCGGGTGTCCGGCGCGGCAAGTGCGGACCCTCACCGGGTCCCGTGGACCCGAGGAGTCACGTCGTGGCGTTCTTTCAGTCTGTCCTGGATCACCCTGCCGATCAGACCGCGTCCGGCGGGCCGGACGGTGCGAGCGGGGGGTGTGCGGGCACGTCGGGCGGCGAGGCGGCGGGCGGCTGCGTGCCGGCTACGGTTGGGCTGGCCCCGCTGTTGCCAGTCGTCGGCGCCGATCTGGGTGTTCCGCTGGTCGGCGGCGGCCGGACGCGCCACGTCAACCTCGACTATGCGGCGAGCGCCCCAGCCTTGTCGCGGCGGCCGAGCAGGTGCTGCGGCTGTTGCCCTACTCGGCGAGCGTGCACCGTGGGGCCGGGTTGGCCTCACAGGTGTG
The DNA here is from genome assembly GCF_920656135.1 of Frankia sp. Cppng1_Ct_nod. Taxonomy (NCBI): domain Bacteria; kingdom Bacillati; phylum Actinomycetota; class Actinomycetes; order Frankiales; family Frankiaceae; genus Frankia; species Frankia sp. Cppng1_Ct_nod. Next base: position 2,151 of record NZ_CAKKTK010000044.1, read on the forward strand.
CACGGCGCTGTACGAGAGTGCCCGCACGGAGGTGGGCGGCTTCCTCGGCGCCCGCTCTGACGACAGCGTGGTGTTCACCCGCAACACGACCGACGCGGTGAACCTGCTCGCGCACTGCGTCGCGCACGCAGGCGACGGTCCCGGCCGGGTGGTGGTGCTCGACCTCGAGCACCATGCGAACCTGCTGCCCTGGTCGGCGGAGCGGCGTCGGGTGGTGCCGGTGTGCTCGACGCCGCAGGAGACCCTCGACGCGCTCGCCGACACGCTGGGGGAGGAGCCGACCGCGCTGCTCGCGGTGACCGGTGCCTCCAACGTCACCGGGGAGCGGCTGCCGCTTGCGGAGCTGGCGCGGATCGCGCGCGGCGCGGGTGCCCGGCTGTTCGTCGACGCCGCCCAGCTGGCTCCGCACCGTCGGGTTGATCTGGCCGCGCTCGGCGTCGACTACCTGGCGCTGTCCGGGCACAAACTGTATGCCCCGTTCGGGGCGGGCGTGCTCGTCGGCCGGCGGGACTGGCTGGATGCGGCGCCGGCGTACCTGGCCGGCGGCGGCGCCGTGCAGGAGGTCACGTCTGAGTCTGTGAGCTGGGCGGATACGCCTGCGCGGCATGAGGCGGGCACGCCCAACCTACCCGGTGCCGTGGCGCTCGCGGCTGCCTGCCGGGCTCTCGCCGGCCTGCCGGCCGGTGCGCTCGCCGCGCATGACGAGGCCCTGCGCGCCCGGCTGGAGAGCGGGCTTGCCGCGCTGCCGGGTGTGCGCGTGCTACGGCTATGGCCGGGCGGCACCGCCACTGCCACCGACGGCGCTACTGGTGGGCGGGAGGCGTGGCCGGTCGGGGTGGTGGCGTTCACGCTCGCCGGTCACGACCCCGACGCGGCCGCCGCGTACCTTTCCGCAGAGCACGGTGTCAGCGTGCGGGCGGGCCGGTTCTGCGCGCATCCACTGCTCGGACGCCTCGGCGCGCCCGGAGGCGCGCTGCGGGCGAGCGTCGGGATCGGGTCGACTGTCGCTGACATCGACCGACTCGTGGATGCGCTCGACGCCTACCTCATCGGGGGACCGCGCTGGCGCTACGGGCGAGGGCCGGGTGGATGGGCGCCGATCCCGGACGACCGTCTGTTGCCCGACTGGGCCGCCGCGACGCCGACCGCGCCGGTGCCGGGCGCCTCACCCTGCGACCCCGATTCACCGCTTAGTGCTCTACCGCATCGCGCGGGTCCCGGGCGACGTTCGGCCGAGTAAGGCTCAAAAGACCATGGGCTGGGAAATATACCACGGTTGGGGACAACCGTTCGCACACCGGAAGTTGACAAGGCTCATGAGCCTCTCTTTCGCCGTCACCTGGGACTACCGCTGCCCGTTCGCCCGTAATGCACACGAACACGTGCTCACGGGCCTCGCGGCCGGCGCTGACTGGCGCGTCGCTTTCCTGCCGTTCTCGCTCGGCCAGGTCCATGTCGAGGAGGGTCAGCCCAGCGTGTGGGAGAAGCCCGAGCAGGACAACGGGATTCTCGCGCTGCAGGCTGGTGTGGTTGTGCGCGACGAGTACCCCGATCGGTTCCCGGCCGTACACCGGGCGCTGTTCGCCGCCCGCCATGACGATGCGTTGAAGTTGGACGACCCGGTTGTGGTGGGAAGCGTGCTGCGCGAGCACGGTGTCGACGAGCATGCGGTGTTCGCGCTGATCTACTCCGGCGAGGCGCTGAGCCGCGTCCAGAGCGAACACGAACAGTACGCTCAATCCCACACCGTGTGGGGAGTGCCCACGTTCATCGCCGGTGACCAGGCGGTGTTCGTCCGGCTCATGCACCGCGCCCCGGCCGGGGCGATCCGTACCGTCGAACGGGTCGTCGACCTGCTGACCGGCTGGCCCGAGCTCAACGAGTTCAAGCACACCTCCGTCCCCCGCTGAGCAAGGCTTGGTCGCGCCTTCCACGCCCTGGCCGGCCACGTTTGTATGCCGATGGCTCGCGCTGTGACCGCGATGTTCCACGGCCGGTGGATCGCGGCTGGCGGGCGTGGAGGTGCGGAGTTGGTCAGCCGATTGCGGCGCGCAGGTCGACGAGATCGGCCTCGGGCACGGCTATCCGGAACGGCTCGATCTGCATCTCCCGTATCTTGTCGGAGTCTCAGGACGCGGTCCGCCTGATTGTGGCTGCTCCGCCGGGAAGCGGCAGACCGAGATGATCCCGTAGGGTGGACCCCTCGTATTCGCTGCGGAACACGTCGCGTTCCTGTAGCAGCGGCACGACCTTGTCAGCGAACTCGTCCAGGCCGCCGGGTGTGATGTGCGGGACGAGAATGAACCCGTCGCTGGCGTCCTCCTGCACGAATCTGTTGATCGTTTCGGCGACGGTGGCCGGCGTGCCGATGAACGACTGCTTTCCGCTGACCTCGATGACCAGCTCGCGGATGGAGAGTTTCTTCGCTTCGGCCAGCTCACGCCACTGTTTCGCCACCGCGAGCGGATCGGAGAACATCCGTACGCTGGCGCGGCCCCGCGCGATGGTGTTCTCGCCCGGCCCGGGGTCGATCTCGGGTAGTGGGCCGTCCGGGTCGTAGGAGCTGAGGTCGCGGTTCCACACCTGCTCGAGGAACCGGATCGCGGTCTGCCCGCTGACCTGCTGGTGGCGGACGACGGCGGCGTGTTCGTGGGCCTCGTCGTCGGTGTCGCCGAGCACGAAGGTGGCGGCCGGGAACACGAGCAGCTCCTTCGGGGTCCGGCCGTAACGCGCCAGCCGGCCCTTGACGTCGGCGTAGAACGCCTTGCCCGCTTCGAATGTGCTGTGCCGGCTGAAGATCGCGTCAGCTGTCGCCGCGGCGAATTCGCGGCCCGCATCCGAGTCGCCAGCCTGGAAGATCACTGGACGGCCCTGCGGACTGCGGGGCACATTGAACTGGCCGACGATGTCGAAATGCGCGTCGTGATGCTCGAACGCGCCCGCGGACGCGTCGTTGATGAAGACCCCCGACTCCTTGTCGGCGACGATCTCGTCGCCGCGCCAGGAGTCGAACAGTTCCCACGCCGCCCGCAGGAACAGCTCGGCCCGCTCATAGCGTTGATCTTCATGCAGGAATCCGCCGCGGCGGAAATTCTCCCCGGTGAACGCGTCCCATGAGGTGACGACGTTCCACGCGGCCCGCCCGCCGGAGAGGTGGTCGAGACTGGCGAACTGGCGGGCGACCTCATAGGGCTCGTTGAAGGTGGAGTTGATGGTGCCGGCGAGCCCCAGCCGGTCGGTGACGGCGGCCAACGCGGTGAGCACGGTGAACGTGTCCGGACGGCCGACCACGTCCAGGTCGTAGATGCGGCCGGCCTGTTCACGCAGGCGCAGCCCTTCGGCCAGGAAGAGGAAGTCGAACTTCGCCCGCTCGGCCGTCCGCGCGAAATGCACGAACGAGCTGAACTCGATGTGGCTGCCCGACCGCGGATCGCTCCACACGGTCGTGTTGTTGACGCCAGGGAAGTGTGCGGCCAGATGGATCTGCTTGCGTGGTCTGCTCATCACGGCTCCTCGCAGGTCGTCCTCATGCATCAGTCGGCGACAGCCAGCCGACAGGCAGGGCAGGCGCTGTCAGACGGTGGCGTAGCGGTTCGCGGGCCGGGGCAGACCGAGCAGACCGAGCAGCGTGTCCGCCTCGTACTCATCGCGGAAGGCTCCGCGGCGCGCGAGCTCCGGCACGAGCAGACGGGTGATCGCTTCCAGATCATGGGGGATGGCGGCGGGACGCAGTCGGAATCCGGTCAGGCCGGCCTGCTGCCACTCCTGCAGCAGATCGGCCAGTTCAGGTGGCGTCCCGGTGAAGATGAGCGCGTCTGAGGCGTACCCGGCGCCGGCGAGAGAGTCCAGCCGGCCCCTGCGGTCGGCCGCCCGCCCCGGATCGACGTCCAGGAAGACGACCAGGTCGCCGAAGATGTGCAGCGGCTCGTCCGCCCGGCCTGCGGCGGCCTGCTCCGCGCGGACCTCCTGTTCGATGCCGCGTACCTGCTCGGCGTCCTGCGGCGTGACGTACACCACGTCGGCCGCACGTGCGGCCAACCGGTACGGGACGGTGGCATGCGCCAGGGCGGTGACCAGCGGCTGGCCCTGTGGCGGGCGCGGGGTGATCGACGGACCACGGACGCTGAACCCTTTCCCCACGAAGTCGATGTAGTGCAGCTTGTCCCGGTCGATGAACCGCCCGGTCGCCGCGTCGCGGATCTCGGCGTCGTCCTCCCAGCTGTCCCACAGGCGGCGTACCACCTCCACGTAGTCGGCGGCCTCGTCGAACAGATCCCTGATCAGCTCGGCGATCGGAGGCTGGTCGTGGTCGGCGAACCGGAATGCGGGGAAGTCACGCCGGCCGAAATGGCCGGCCTCGGCCCGGCTCGCCGAGACCTGGACCCGCCATCCGGCGCGACCCATACTGACGTAGTCGAGAGTGGCGATCGCCTTGGCGATGTGGAAAGGCTCGGTAGGGGTGACCCGCACCGTCGGGACGAGCCCGACGCGGCTGGTGTGCGGAGCGACCCGTGCGGCGATCAGGACGGCGTCGAGGCGTCCGCGCACCCGGTCCGTCCGGCCGTCGGGCCGCCCGTCGAACCGCGATGACTGCCAGGACAGCGAGTCCTCGATGGTCACGAAGTCGAGCAGACCACGCTCGGCTTCACGCACCAGGTCGGTCCAGTAACGTGCGATGAACAACTCGTCGGCGCGGGCGTCCGGCTCGCGCCAGGCTGCAGGATGCCAGCCGGTGCCGTCCAGTGCGGCGGCGAGGTGCAGGGGCGGCGGTGTGCTCATCGGCTCTCTTCCGGCTCGGACCACACGCTCGGACAGCACAGGGGCTGATCTAGGGGCGACGGGCGTCGGGTACGTGCGCTGACGGTGGCACGGGCGCTGAGCGCGCCCATGCTTCGGCGAGTAGCTCGTAGGACCGGACCCGGTCGGCGTGGTCGTGAGTGATCGTGGTGATGAGCAGCTCGTCGGCTCCGGTTGCGTCACGCAGCGTGCGCAGCCTCCGGACGACAGTTTCCGGCGAACCGACGAACTGGGTGTCGAGCCGGTCGGCGACCAGTGCGCGGCTCTGCTCCGTCCACGGGTAGGCCGCCGCCTCGGCGGGTGTGGGGTAGGGGACCGCGCCATCGCCGGTGCGGATGCTGGCTACCCACGGTCCGTATCCACTTGCCAACTGGCGGGCGGTCTCGTCGTCGTCGGCGACGACGACGTCCGCGGAGACCATGACGTGTGGCGCTGTCAGTGATCCACGGACTTTGGCTTCCGGCGGCGCGGAAAGAGCATGATCGCGCCGTCTTTGGCCATCCAGCGTCTCGGACGGCTGGAATGTGGCCCGGTATGCCGCAACCGTGTCGAGCACGGTGGACGGCACGACGTGGTAATTGGCAGCCAGCGGAAGTCCCAGTTCGCCCGCGGTCCGCGCGCTGTCGCCGGCGCTCGCGGCCAGGATCCACAGCTGTAGGTCGGCGCCCTCGGCGGTCGGTGAGCACAGGTGGACGCCGTCCGGTGTGCGGTACTCGCCGCGGATGAACGCCTGGATGTCGCGGACCTGGTCGGTGTAGTCCTCGTCGGCGCCGTCCCGGTACCCGACGAGGTCCATCTGTCGGCGGAGGTTTTCACGATTGAACATGACCTTCGGCGGTGCCGGGATCAGCAGACCGTTGATCACAGAGGGTTCGGCGGTGGCGGTGGCCGTACCGCCGCGCCCCGCCGACGGCCCTGCGGCGGATCCGGTGGCCCGCTCTCCCACCCTGCGCGCGCTGGAGCGTCCCAGACCGAGGTCGATACGTCCGGGGTGGATGTGCGCGATCGTCCCGAACTGTTCGGCGATGACAAGAGGCGTATGGTGGCCCGTCTGCACCGCTCCGGAGCCGACCCGGATGCGCCGCGTGGCGTCGGCGACCAGGGCGATCAGGACGGCGGGTGCGGCCGAGGCGACACCTGGGGTCAGGTGGTGCTCAGCGAGCCAGTACCGGGCATAGCCGAACCTCTCCGCGTGCCGGGCAAGGTCGATCGTGTTGCGCAGCGCGTCGGCGGCGCTCGTCCCGGAGCTCAGCGGGGCGAGGTCGAGCACCGACAGCGGGACAGGGCCTGTGGAGGGCATGCGACACCGTTCAGTGAGTCCGGGGTTTGGGCCTCCGGGGGCGCGCGAGGACCATGACCGCGCCGTCTTTGGCCTAGTCGATGACGTCGGGTTCCTGGCCCACGGTCAGCCAGTCCGCGTAGGACAGGCCGGTGACCTGTTCGAGCCGGGCGATGTCCTCGACGAAGTAGGGCAGGACGGCGTGTCGTTGCTCGGGGGTGAGTTGCGGTCGGCCTCCTCGCTTGCGCTGCAGCACGGTCAGCAGTGGTCCCCGGGCCGCCTTGCGCAGCGGCACGGGGAAGTGCTGACCGATCTTTCCGCCGTTACGCAGCAGTGCACGCAGTACCGCGTTGGTGCGGGTGTCGGCGACGAAGGGCGTGACGTTCTCGGACGGCACCGCGTCGAGCAGGCCGGTTTCGACGCCGAGGAATTCGCACACCCGGTCCAGCGTGGGAACCGGCGAGTCGCGCAGGTCCCGGTAGCGCAGCAGCAGCACCTGCTCCTGGGAGAACCGTCGGAACAGGTGGTCGAGTTGCTGGCCATAAAGTCCTTGCGAGACATAGTGCCAGAAGTGTGCCCATCCGTCGGCTCTGCGGCGTTCCTCGAGGGCGCAGGCACGGATGAAATCCCGTTCGGGTTCGAGGCCTGCGGCCCACAGATGCGTCCAGTTCGAGTGTGCCCGGTCGACGGGGTTGCGCAGCAGGACGATGAGCTTCGCCTTGGGAACGATCCGTTCGATGCGGTTCTGCGCGTCGAGGTCGTAGAGGTAGAACGGCGTGGCCTCACCGCGCAGCGCGCCGTCGGGCGCGGGGTCGAACAGCGCCTCGTATTCGGCCCGCTGCCAGACGTGTTCCTGGTAGGTCTGGGCGTCGCCCGGGCCGCCCTGTGCGGGTGGTGGCCCGTCGGACAGGAAGAACTTCGGTTCCTTGACTGAGGGCAGGAACAGCTGCGGGTGGCGGGTCAGTGTGGCGTGGAGCGCGGTGGTGCCGGCCTTTGGCACACCGATGACGAGGAAGTCCGGGAGAGGCATCGACGGAAAAGCTCCTATGTCATCACTCTCAGTAAAATCTTTTGGTGTCGCGTCGGGCAGCGGGCAGCGGCGACCGCAACGACGGGACGTGGAGAGGCAGGACGGCGTACGGGACGCAAAGCCCCGCGCGCAGAACCGAACTGGGACCGAACCGGGTGTGTAGCGGCTGGGGAGCCGGTGGGGAGCCGGTGGGCGCAAGCGACCGGACCAGGTCGACAGCTGGCCAGCCGTTCGGGCGCAGCGCCGCGCCCGGGAGGTTTCAGTAGAGCACGCATGCCAACCGCTCGTCCATAGTCGACCAGATCGATCGAGATGATTACAAATACCGGTGACAGCGGCCAGCGAACCCGCACACTTTGTTTACCAAGACAGTAGGCTTCGCGGCGTGGTGACGTACCCGACCCAGCGAACCGTGCCGAATGTGTCGCTGCCACGAACAGAGTCGGCGGCGACCGCCGTCCCTCCCCCCGGTGACGGACCGGGCTTCTGGGCGGGGGCGCCGAGTGCACTGCTGGTGGACGGCACCTTCTACCTCGCCTACCGGCTTCGACGGCCGATCGGCCGCGGCCGCGGGTACGCCGTGGTGATCGCCCGGTCGTCTGACGGCGAGCATTTCACCGAGATCGCCACCATTCGTCGGGAACCGTTCGGCGCCGAGTCACTTGAGCGTCCGGCGTTGGTGCTGACGCCGCAGGGAACCTGGCGGTTGTACGTGAGCTGCGCGACCCCGGACAGCCCGCACTGGTGGGTTGATGTCCTCGAGGCGGACACGCCCGCCGGCTTCAACCCCGAGCGCCGCCGTACCGTGCTGCCCGGCGACGCTCATACCGCGGTCAAGGACCCGGTCGTGGCCCTGTTGGACGGCGAGTGGCATCTGTGGGCGTCCTGCCATCTGCTCGACGACCCTGACGCAACCGACCGGATGGACAGTCGCCACGCCACGAGCGCCGATGGGCTGTCATGGCGGTGGCGCGGCACGGCACTGTCCCCCCGTCCCGGCGCCTGGGACGGACGCGGTGTCCGGATCACCGCCGTGCTTGCACACGGTGCGCAGCCGGTCGCCTTCTATGACGGACGGGCCAGCGCAGCGGAGAACTGGGCGGAGCGCACGGGCCTCGCCGTCGGCACCACCGTCGAGCGTTTCGATCCGGTCGGCGACAGCCCGGTGGCCGCGTCTCCCCACGGTGACGGTGCGCTGCGTTACGTCAGCATCGTGGATCTTCCGGATGGGGGTGTCCGGTTGTACTACGAGGCGTCCCGGCCGGATGGTGCACACGAACTGCGCACCGAGGAACATCGCATCCCGCAACAGGTACCCCGACAGCTGAAATAAGGATCATGAACCTGGATGCGGGACGTGTCCGGGCGGGCGCGGTTGGCCATTGGTCTCACCGACCTCACCGACCTCACCGACCTCCGCCGCTCGACGGATCCGTTCGACGAAGACGTAGTTCCGATCTTGGAGGCTGCCGGGCCTGCGGCCGTAGCCCCAACCGAGCCACCGCCGGTACTCCCCGAACCGGCCCTGGGACGCGAGAAAAGTCTCATCGGTCAGTGGGGACCCGGCTGGTGCCGGGCCGGCCAGCGGCGATACGAAGAGGGCGTCGGCGGGGCAGTTGGCCTCGCACATGAAACAGGTCTGGCAGTCCGACTGCCTGGCGATCACAGGATGGCCGCCGTCGACCGCCTCGAAGACGTCCGTCGGGCACACCTCGACGCAGATGTTGCAGTCGATGCACCGACTGTCGCTAATTACCTCGATCACGACGCCGCCATCTGCGCGAGCGCACCAGGGACACGGGCCTGCGGATGCGTGTCGGGACGGGCTTCACCGACCGCCGTCCAAACGCGGTCGAGGCCGCCGACGCGGATCCGGTGGACCAGTGCCGGGTCCGTGTCCGGATGGTCGTCCCGGACCTGAACCCCGCGGGTCTCCGGCCGGGACAATGCACTGCGGTACATCCATCGCGCATGTGCCAGCATCGCCGCGGCCTCGCGACTCCGGACGACGGCATGCGCATCGCTGCTGTCGGGGGCGAGTCCATCGACGACGGCGGACCACAGTGAGTCGAGGACGGCCAGGGAGTCCCGGAGACTCTGCTCCGTCCTGAACCTGTTGTGCTCCAGCGGGAGTACCCGGCTCTGCAGAGCGGCCACCACATCGTCGGCCCGCGGGCCGACGATGTGGTGGCCGCGGGGCCGCAGCCCCGGTCCGCCCGCGGGCCGCAACGGCGCCGTCGACCAACCGGTCGGCCGGCCTGCGGCGAACCGGGCTGCCGCTGCTCCTGCCCAGCCGCCCGACGAGATCGCCCAGGAACCGTTGTGGCTGCCACCGCCACTGATCGCGCCGGTGACCGGTTCACGCGATGCGGCGTCACCGGCCGCGAACAGCCCGGGGACGGTGGTCGCGCACTCGTCGTCGACCAGGCGCAGCCCGCCGGTGCCGCGGACCGTGCCCTCAAGGACGAACCTGATCGGGAAGCGCTGCGTGAACGGGTCGATGCCCATCTTGTCGAACGGCAGGAAGAAGTTCGGCTGGGACCAGCGCATCGCCTGCCGTATCTGGGGCTCGGCCCGCTCAAGCCGGGCGTACACCTGTGTGCGCAGTGCCGCTCGCTGCACGTCGAGAAGACCGGACGGGAAGAGACCGCCTGCCAGCTCGGCCCCCTCGGCATCGGTGAACGCAGCGAACTGGTACATCAGGCCTTTCGTCTGCGCGCCGAATGCAGGGGCGATGCCGTACTGGCAGGAGAACTCCATCCCGGACAGTTCCGCGCCGACCTCGGCCGCCATCAGCGCGCCGTCGCCGGTGTCCACGTTGAGCCCGAGCGCGCCGGACAGGAACGCGCAACCGCCCGTCGCCAGGACCACGGCACCGGCCCGGACCGCCCATCGCGTGCCTGCGCGTTGCCGCTGGATGCCGGCGGCGCCGGTCACGACACTATCGGGATCGACCAGGAGCTCGAGGGCTGGCGAATGATCGAGAATGACCACGCCGGCACGCCGGACCCGGCGGCGCATCAACCGCATGTACTCCGGTCCCTGAAGGCTGTTCCGGCGTTGCTCACCGTTGTCGGCTACCGGGAAGGGGTAGCCCCAGTCGGCTAGGGTCTGGACGGCATCCCAGGTGCGCTCGAGAACGCGCTCCATCCATTGCCGCTCCGTGAGATGGCCGCCGGCCACCTCACGGGCGGCAATGGCGTCCTGCCGGGCCGACCCGACAGGCGGCACGTACCACAGGTTGTTCCCGGCGGCCGCCGTGGAGCCACTGGTGCCGCAGTAGCCTTTGTCCGCGAGCGCCACACGCTGCCCGCGTGTCGCCGCTTCCAGCGCGGCCCAGGTCCCGGCCGGACCGCCGCCGAGCACGAGAACATCGACCTCGCCGGGAACGACGGCGGGCGTTGCACGGCGCCTGGACACAATGCTCACCTCTCCGATCTGTCCGGGCTCACCTCTGCGATCTCATCCGGCTGCCGCCCCGGCCGGTACCGGGCTGACGAGGCCGGGCGGACGAGGCCGGGCGGACGCTCGAGCCCGTAATGCTCGCGCAGTGTCTTTCCGGTGTATTCGGTCCGGAACAGTCCGCGCTGTTGCAGGATGGGGACCACCTGTTCGACGAAATCCTCCAGCGCGCCGGGCAGGTAGGGAGGCATCACGTTGAAACCGTCGGCGGCGCCGGCCGTGAACCATTGTTCGAGCTGGTCGGCCACCTGTTCCGGGGTGCCGGCGAAAACGCGATGACCGCGGCCGGCGGCGAGCTGGGTCAGCAGCTGGCGTATCGTGAGGTTCTCCCGGCGGGCCAGTTCCACGACGAGGGTGAAGCGGCTCTTGTTGCCGTTGATGTCGTCGACACTCGGCAGCTCCGCCGGCAGCAGGCCGTCGATCGGCTGGTCGAAAAGGTCGATGCCGACCATCTTCGACAGCTGACTGAGCCCGTATTCCGGTACGATCAGACCGTTCAGTTCGGCTTCCCGCTGTTTCGCCTCCTGCTCGGTGGAGCCGAGGATGGCCGCGATGCCGGGTAGGATCTTGATGCTGTCCGGCGAGCGGCCGTGGCGAACGGCGCGCTTTTTCAGATCTGCGTAGAACGCCTGGCCGTCCGCCAGGGTCTGCTGTGCGGTGAAGACCGCCTCGGCATACCGTGCGGCAAATTCCTTGCCGTCTTCGGAGGAACCGGCCTGTACGAGCAGCGGATGGCCCTGTGGGGGGCGCGGCACATTCAGCGGCCCGGCCACTGAGAAGTACCGGCCGGTGTGGTTGACCGGGTGGATACGGTCCGTGTCGGCATACAGCCCGGACCGCTTGTCGTACACGAGGGCGTCGTCCTGCCAGCTGTCCCACAGAGCACGCGTCACATCGAGGAACTCGGCCGCGCGCTGATAGCGGAGGTGGTGCTCCAGATGCGCCTCCGCGTTGAAATTACGCGCTTCGTCCTCCTGCCCCGAGGTCACGATGTTCCAGCCTGCGCGACCGCCGCTCAGATGATCCAACGAGGCGAATTTGCGGGCCACATGGAAGGGCTCGTTGTAGGTCGTGGAAACCGTGGCGACCAGCCCGATCCGGCTGGTCGCCACGGCTAGCGCGGACAACAGGGTCAACGGTTCGAACCGGCCGGCGAAGTTGTACCGCACGTTGTTCCACAGGGCGAGGCCGTCGGCCAGGAAGATCGAGTCGAGCTTGCCGCGCTCGGCGAGCTGGGCCATGCGGATGTAATGGTCGACGGATCCGTCGCGTTCGGGTTCGACGGCCGGGTGCCGCCAGGCCGCCTCATGGTGCCCGACATGCATGAGGAAGGCATTGAGATGTAGCCGGCGGGGGCGGTCGCTCATCTGCTCTCGATTCTTGTGTTGTTGGCTCTTGAGCTGTCGCCTCTCGGCGGCCTGCTGGTCAGGGGAGCCCGCGGCGCTCGCGCTTTCAGGAATTGGGTGCGACGCGCCAGCGGGAGAAGTATCGTTCCACGGCCAGGAGAAGCTGGTTGATACCCAGGACGATCACCGAGATGGTGATGATCCCTGCATACATCGCATGTATGGCGAAGTTGGACTGCGCGTAGCTGATAAGATAGCCGAGACCCGCTTTCGCGCCGACCAGCTCCGCGGCGATGAGCACCAGGATCGCGTACGCCCCGGCGAGGCGGATGCCGGTGAAAACGGTCGGGACGGCAGCGGGCAGAATAACCTTCTGGAACAACTGTAGTGATGACAGGTCCATCGACCGTGCGGACTTGATGGGCAACGGGTCGACACTCCTGACCCCGCTGACGGTGGCCTGGATGTCCTGCGGGCCGCTGATGGTGTTCCCGATCCACTTGAGAGTGATCGGGCCGAGATAGCCGAGGTCGGCGGCGAGCTCGGCGGGGGTGACCGCTCCGGGCCCGAGCTGGAACCGCCGGCGCCGTCACGGCCAGGGCTGCGGCGGCTCCGAGAGTCTTGGATTTCCTGCGGATGGTGCGAAACATGGTGCGTCCTTCAACATGAGGGCGGGTGAACTGTCTGTACGGGTCGCCGGCAGGGTCCGGGGAGCGGGCGGTGGGAACGGGTGGTGGGAACGGGTGGGTCGCCGCGAGGTCGCAGTGTCGTCTGCGTGACGACCGGAGAAATATCGAGAAGGGGTAAGCGCAGCCGTCAGCACGGATGTGTAACCCCGGCAGGAAGGCCATGGCGTGGCCGGCCCATCGCCGGGCCGGCTTCGACCGCGCTGAACGTCCGGTGACCGTCAGACAGCCGTCAGCCTGTCGGACTGGGTAGACCCCGTCGCCATTGACGGTGAGAAGGCATTTACGGGCCAGGTGAGCGGCCGGTCGGAAGGCATATGATCATGAAGCTTTTCGTGCGCCCGGAGGCCCGAGGATCGCAGGCCCAAAGATCTACAGGTGTGTCCACCACGAACGCCTCGGGATCGGCAGGCCGGGTCAGAGGCGACAGAGATCGCTGGCGACGTGGACATGGTCCACCGTCCGCCGGACCGAGAATCGCCTGTTTAGCACGTTGCCGACTATGTCGGTCGAGATGATGGATTGTCAACCCGTTGCAGGATCGACGTGACCTGCCCGATACCGCGGGGGCGCGACGCTTTCTTGACCGCCGCTGTGGTCATCCACCCGGGGAGCACTGCGGCCCAATTATTTTCACTGCGCTGCTAAACGTTGACTCGCCTCTGAGGGGGACCGGACCATGGGTGCCGTGGCCGGTTTGGTGGGAACCGCAGGTTGTTCGCCGCCGATTCGGACTATGCGAGGAGGGTCGCCGCCGAGCCGCTGGTGGCGATCCACCCGGTGGTGCGGGTCCATCCCGAGACCGGTGAGCGGGCCCTGTTCGTCAGCCCGAGTTTTACCGCGGGCGAGAACGAGATCATCGGATTTTCGTCCCGGCAGAGCCGCAGGCTGCTCGAGCTTTTCTATGAGGAGGTGTCCCGTCCGGAGTACACGGTGCGGTTCCGGTGGCAGCCGGGAGACGTCGCGTTCTGGGACAACCGGGCTACCGCGCATCTCGGGCCGTCCGATCTCAGTCATCTCGACTTCGACCGGGTGCTGTACCGGGTCACGCTCGTCGGTGACATTCCCGTCGGTGTCGACGGGAAGCAGTCCGAACTCGTCACCGGGCAGCCGTTCCTCGCCAGCTGAGTATCCCGAACGATTGATCAAGGAGAATCGTGACCGTCACAGGTATGGAGCTCCACGGGCCGAACGTCGCCCCGAGCAGGGCGTGGGTGCCGGGGGGGCGTCCGCCTGCTTCATGAACCCGCGATCCCGACGCGACACACCGCCGGTCCCGCGGCGGCTGTCCTGCGGGCCGTGCTCGGCCTGGGCGTGGTCACCGGCGGCCGGGTGGATCCGCAACGTGGGGTCGTTGTCGAGCGCCAGCCGCTCGGCTGGCGCGACGTCCCGGTCCGCAAGGTGCTGGCCACGGCGACGAGCCTGCCGGTTTACGTGGACGGCCATGCGCGCGCCCTCGCCCAGGCGGAGATCCTGTTCGGGGATCAACGGGCCCGGCGGAGCCTGGTCCACCTGTTCGTCGGCAACGTCGTCGACGCTGCGATGTCGATGTGAACCAACCGGGCGGGCAGGGCCGTCTGGTCGAGCAGACGCAGCGCCCACCCCGTCCACACCACCGGACGGATCGCCACGGGTTGCGCCGGCTCCACGATGCCCACGATGTCAGTGTCGGGGTGCGGTCAGTGTGGGGTGTGTCCGGCATGGATGAGCGCCTCGAGGAAGACGAGTATCCGCGCGGCCGCCCAGCGGTGGCCGTCGTCGTGCAGGACGCTGTGGCCGCCGGGCACGACCGCCAGCTCCGCTCGGGGCGCGGTCCGGGTCAGCATGCGGATCAGCGGGAGTGGGCTGATCTGGTCGTCGTGACCGTGGATGAGCAGGATCGGCATGTCAGGCAGGGCCCGTGGAGGCGATTCGGTCAGCGGCTCGCCGGACACAGGCCGGTGCAGAAGTGGCAGGCCGAGGAGGATGAGCCCGTCGGCCCGCAGCGCCGGCGAGCCGGCGAGGGTGAGCGCCCGCAGCGCGCCGGTGTCCGAACCGAGAAGGATGAACGGCACGTCCGGTTTGCGCATCTCGCCGAGTGCTGTGGCCGTGTCGCCTCCGGGTCTCGCGATCGCGACGGCGTGGCCGTCCCTGGCGAGTCTGATCGCCAGGGACTCGAAGCGTTCCGATGTCTCGTGCCGTCCGGTGAGCAGGGCAACGGACGTCCGGGCGGCTGGGGATACGTTGCGGGTCAGCCGGGGGAGAAGCCGGTCCACGGGCGGGTGGCCGGCGTCGGCGTGTGGGGAACCGCTGGCGTCTTCGAGGCCTCGGAAGGCATAGTTAACCGTGCGGGAGGCAGTGGTCACAGGTCTCTCCTGTCGTGCATCCTGGCCGGCCGCGGCGGACATGGTCCAGCGGCGGCATACCGGCGGGGAGGATCGATATCTGCACGTCGCCCTCGGGTGCGACGTGGTCCGACGAGATGAGCGGCAGCCATATCCGCAGGCGGGACGTGCACGCCGGCGGCTGCTGCGTTGACTCAGGCCGTGGAGCGCAGACAGGTGGCGGAAGCGACCCGCAGGAGGTCGATGTGAGCCCGTGTGACAAGCCACGCCGAGCAACGACGATGCTTCACACCTTCGACCTTGCGCCCGCCGGGCAGGAATGTCAACTTTCCCGACCATATTGGTGATGTATTGCCGGGAAGGGTGGGGCCGGATTACGGCGTCGGCGTCGACGACCGCGACGGCGTGGTCGTCTTTGGCCCAGTCCACTCCGCCGCCCACACGTCGACTACGTGCGGGTCGCCAGCGCGTTGTGTCCGGCGTCCTGACCGAACGGACGGTCACCGCAGGCTGGTCCCGAGCGCGCAGGCTGACCGTGCTGCCCAGCGGCCGGGTCTGCTCCTTCGGGCCGGCCCACGTCCACGAGATCAGAAACTCCGGCGCGGTCCCGGCGGTCAGTATCCACGTCTACGCGCCGGCGTTGGAGTTCATGCGACGATGCCCTGGATCCGCAGAGTGGACTGGTCGAGGTAGGCCGCGAGCAGGCCCCGGTGAACTGGTGACCTCCGTGACATCCGCCCGGCCGCGCAGCGCGCGACCGAGGGAGAGATCCCGGGCGCGTTGATCGTCGAGCGGAATGTACTCGAGTGGCGTCTTGACCCCGCCAGTGACGCGAAGCTCCCCGAGGCCACCGGTTACGGGC
>NZ_CAKKTK010000044.1:18292-38962 GCF_920656135.1 Frankia sp. Cppng1_Ct_nod
TGCAGATCATCATCGTGTGCTCGGAGGGCTACACGTCCAGCCTCGCCGCAGCGTCCCTGCACGACCTCGGCCTGCGTCAGGCTACCGATGTCATCGGCGGATTCCATGCGTGGGCCGCCGCCGGTCTCCCGGTCCGGGACACCGCTTCGTAGAGCGCCGGGATTGTTCGCCCGACCCGCGCAGCTCCGGCGGGCCGGGCGAAGGAGGCTCGTGCGCGGGCTTACTCGTGCGCGGGCTATTTGTAGGTGGGCTATTCATAGGCTGCGGCTGCGGCACGTAGCGCGGCGAGGACCTTCTTCGGTTCGTAGTCGGCCGGCTCGCCGGGACGATAGATGACCGATGTCAGGTCCCCGGTGTACGGGAAGAACCCCTGCCTTTGGTAGAGCGGCCAGGACACCGGCGAACGACGGTCGATCCCGACGTCGATGCCCTGCGCGGGGGCCATCCCGATCAGCATCAGCGCGTTGTCGAGCCTGCCCGCGGCGACGCCGTCCACCAGGACCTCGAAATTCCACCGGAAGTCCGGGATCGCCGTGGCGCGCAGCGTCACCTCCCGGCGGCCGGGCTGGAGCGGCCCGGCGTCCACCTCGGTGAGCAGCCCGTACTCGTTGTAGGCGAAGAACAGCCGGCCGTCCTCGACGTAGAGGTTGTAGCCGCCGCCCTGGTCGCCATGCGCCACCAGCACGCCCTGGTCGCCGTCGGCCTGATCGAGCCGCACCTCGACCTTGAACGAGCGGAACGCGATGAGCAGTGACGAGCGGTACCGCTCCAGGTGCGGTGTCCCGGCCAGCAGCGTGACCGGCCGGACGAACGCATTCTCGGACTCCGGGCGGGCGGTCCACAGGTAGCCGGTGCCGTCATCCAGCGGGAACACCTGGTTCTCCCAGGCGGCCCGCTCCCACGCCTCGGCCAGCTCCTTGACCAGCTCCGGGTGGTCGGCGGCGAGGTCCTCCGTCTCGGTCGGGTCGACCCGGATGTCGTACAGCTCCCACGGGTCCTCGTCGTGCGGGCGGCCGAACCGGTGCAGCGTCACGAGCTTCCAGCCACCCCGGTAGTACGACCGGTTGCCGACCATTTCGGCGTACTGCTCGTGGTGGGTGCTCGCGGCCTCCGGACTCCTCAGCGGATCGGCAAAGCTGACGCCGTCGAGATCCTTGGCCGGTTGTCCGCCCCGGGTCGCGGGCCGGGTCACCCCGGTCAGCTCCAGCAGGGTGGGATAGACGTCGGTGACGTACTGGTACTGCGTCCTGATCTGGCTCGCATATTCCCCGAGGCCGCGCGGCCAGGAGATGATGAAGGGCACCCGGACACCACCGGCGTGGGTGTTGGTCTTGTACAGCCGGAACGGGGTGTTGGAGGCCATGCCCCAGCCGCGCGGATAGTGGATCGAGCTCTGTGGCCCGCCCAACGTGTCCAGGTCGCGCGGCACGTCCCGGAACCATTCGGCGGGCATGTTGGCGTTGCGGGCGAAGTTCTTGAAGTAGCTTCGGGTGCCGCGCCCGCCGCCCTCGCCGGTGCCGCCGTTGTCGGAGGTGAAGATGACGATGGTGTTGTCCAGTTCGCCGAGCGCCTCGATGGTGGACAGCAGCCTGCCGAGGTTCTGGTCGACGTTGTCCACCATCCCCGCATAGACCTCCTGGAACCGGGCGAACAGCTCCCGGTCCCCGGCCGACAGGGAGTCCCAGGCCTCGACGTCGTGGAACGGCTCGCTGTTGCGCGGCGGCAGTTTCGTTCCCGGCGTGAACAGGCCGCCTGCGAGCTGGCGGGCGAAACGGTCCTCGCGTACCGCGTCCCAGCCCTGGTCGTAGCGACCCCGGTACTTGGCGATGTCCCCGGCCTTGGCCTGCAGCGGTCCATGCACCGCCGGGTGCGCGAGGTAGAGGAAGAAGGGCCGGTCCGAGTTGGCGCGCAGCCCCTTGACCAGGCCGATCGCCTCGTCGGTGAGGTCGTCGGTCAGGTAGTAGCCCTCGGGGTACCAGTCGACGTGGACCGGGGAGTTGTCGCGTACGAGTTGGTGCGGGAAGTGCAGGCTGGTCAGGCCCTCCAGGATCCCGTAGAAGCGGTCGAAGCCGCGCTGCAGCGGCCAGGAGGACCGGGGCGCGCCGTCGTTCATCGTGGCGTCCTTGGTGAGATGCCATTTGCCGACCGCGTACGTCGCGTACCCGCCGGCCCGTAGCGACTCGGCCAGCGTGGGTACGTCATCGCCGATCTCGAAGACGAATCCGGGGAATCCGGGGTCGGCGTTGGCCACGAAGCCGTAGCCGGCGCGGTGCGGGTTCAGCCCGGTCAGCAGGGAGGCCCGGGAGGGGGAGCAGAGCGGGTTGGTGTGGTAGTTGGTGAAACGGAGCCCGCGGTCGGCCAGCCCGTCCAGGTGCGGTGTCTCGATCTCGGCGCCGAACGGCCCGATGTCGCTGAAGCCCATGTCGTCCAGGAGGACGATGACGATGTTGGGTGCCCCCTCGGGTGCGCGCGCAGCCTGCCGCCACCACGGGCTGGATTCGCGGACCGTGCGGCCGACGGTCGCACCGTGTCCCGGATAGCTACGCGTCGTCACTTGGCCTCCTGGGCGATGGAGTTGAAGCGGGTGTCGAACTCGGCGGCCACGTCGAGTTTCTTTGGCAGCAGCCCGAGCCGGTCGATGCCGACGGTCGATGGCACGAAGCGACCTCCACAGGGAGACAGGCATGGCGAAACAGGCGCCGTGGCGCCGCAGAACTGGGGCTCTCAGCGGGCGACGCGGCGACAGCTGATGTCGGCAACGCAGTGCGAGGCGACGGCGAACAGCGCCAGCCGATGGGTGGTCACGCGCGTCGATCGGAACACGGGGGACATGCTCGGAGCAAATTCCGAGCAAGTCAACCGATAAAGTTGAAAAGATCTCCGGGGAATGGCATGGCGGCCCCGCGTCGAGGGCCGGGGTCGGCAGACGGAGGCGTCGAACGCCCAGCTGCGGTGTTCTGTCGTGGGGTGGCGCACTGCCTGGTAGCCGGCGTGCACCGCACCGCCTCGACGTTCGTCTTCTCGGTGGAAACGTCGCCTTCGAGCGTCACGACGTTCTTGATGGTCTCGAGTTCGGCGAGGCCGGCCGTGTCGGGGTGCACGGCGACGACCCCGTAGCCCCGTTCGGTGAACAGCTCCACGATTGCCCGGCGGCTGATCCACCTTTCGTAAGCTCGTCGTCGCTTGCCGGTGGAAGTCCGGTCCGGGTAGCTGCTGTTGGGCGCCGCGCATGTCCCGAGCGTCGGTCCAGGCGCTCTCGTCGACGGCGGCGTCGGCCAGCACACCCGCTTTCAAGAAGCAGATACGCGACCAGATCGTCTCCGCCAGCCCATTGTCGGGCGACGGTGTCGTGCTCCAGCCCGCGTTCGTCGTCGGCCCTCGCCGCGCGGGATGCCGAACTCGCCGGGCATCACGATCAGCCCAGCCGAGCTGCGCGCTCTGGGCATCGGCCCCGGAGACACGGTCGAGGTGACCGTCCGTTCCGGGGTACTCGAGGCCCGCGCCGTAAGCCGGTACGAGGACACCCCCCTGCCCGGCCTGATGGCCGTGATCAACACGGCCCGGACCCGGTCGTGACCTGGACCTGTACGCGGTGCTGATGGACCACCTGGCCCACGACCACGGCCAGTACAAGACCTCCAGCAACATCGTCACCGGCGCGTCCTGGCAGCCCGCACCACCCTCACGCGTCCCAGAACTCATGCTCCAGTGGGCCGACCAGACCGAGTGGCAGACCACCAACCTCGACAACGAGGCCCTGCTCGAGGCGATCGCCGGCGCACACATCGTCTTGCCGTCGACGGCGAGCACCCGCCAGATCGTCACCGGGCCCGGGACCCGCCCGGTCATCCCCAGGCCGGCGCGGGCATCCGAGGGAAAGTCAGCATTGCTGTCGCTGTTCTACGCGCTGCTTCTGCCACGAGCGACCGACTTCATGGGGCGTACGGTGAAACGCAGCCTCACCGACTACGTCGACAGCGGCGATACCGCGCACACCGTTGCGGCGTGGCATCCGGCTGCCTCGGGCACACTGGACGGCTCACCGGACCGCATCCTCATCACCGGCGTGGTCTATGAGTGGTCCGACCTGCGCCGTCCCGCCGACGCCGACCGGGCCCGCGACCGGCTCGACACCACCTTCTACGCGTTCTATGCGGTGCCGGGCGTGCTCGACCTGCAATGCCTTCCCATCCTTGACGCCACCGGTGAGCCGTGCCACCGGGCGGGCTACGTCGCCGCCTTGAAGGAATTCGCGGCGATCTACCCGCAGGCCATGGATCTGGTCATCTCCGAGAAGCAACATGAGTGGACGGCCGCGCTGGCGAGCCGGGGCCTCGACCCAGCACTGTTTCGCACGCAGAAACAGATGAACCACGTCGAGGGCGGCGTGGAAGACATGTTCCGATTTTCGTCAGCCCGCGAGTTCATCGACCTGCTCATCGATCTCACGGTTGCACCGGAAGATGCGATCGGCGTCGCTGATCGCCTGGCCTCGATTGCGTCGCTGCTCGCGACCAAGCCAGCCAAGACCGCCGAGCGCGACTTCTGCCTCGACTCGGCGACGGGCCTGGACCGCATTCACGTCTGCCAGCAGGAGGTCGACGCATCGGAGATCGCCCTCCGGCAGACCGTCGACGAGGCGGCCAAGCTGTCCGCCGCTTTCGCCGCGACCGTCTCCGAAGCGAACACGAGGATCGAGGCGCTCGCCGGACGGCGCGACGGCATTGAGAAGCGCCGCGCCGCGGCGGTGACCGAGGGTGGCGCCGCGTACGAGCTCGTCTACCTGTACGAGGAACGCGCCGCCCAGATGCGACTGCGCGCTGCGGAGGATCAACACAGGAGGGCCGACGACGACATCAGGGACGCCGCCGGACTCATCAAAGCATGGGAGGCAGCCGGACATCTCGCAGAGAAGAAGGAGCTGGAGGACGCGCTGGAGCGCACCCGGCGAGAGGCCGGCGAGGAACGCGAGCGCACCGCACCATTGCGGCGCGAGCACGACGAGCACAGCGCTCGCCTGCAAACCCGACTGCGCACGCTGGCCGAGAGCCACGAGGCCAAAGCCGGAACGGCTGCTGAAGCCGCCAGGGCGGCGAAGGCAGACGTCGAGGCCCACCGCGCCGCGGCGAAGGAAGCCGGCCAGCAGGCCCAGGCAGCGGACAAGGACGCGGCGACCGCGACGGCTCGGCTGGAGTCGCTGGCCACGGACCTACACGCGGCTGTCTGCGACGGCGTGCTTCCGAACGAGCAGACCGACCCTGTCGAGCATGACGCCGTTCTCGCCGAACAGCACACCACGCTCACGAGCATCCTTGAAGAGGTCCAGGGCCGTCGTGAACAACGCCCGGCGGCGCGACGCGGATTGACCGGCACGCTCACCACGCTGACAGGCGAGCAGGTCCGACTCGACGCGGAGCGCACCCGGCTCGCGGAGGAACGTGCCGCTCTTGTCGAACGTGCTTCCAAGCTCGTCGCACGCGAACGCGTACAGGATCTCACCGAGGCCACCGGCGACGCCCCCGTGGACCTCTGGGCAGAGGCGGACACCCTGACCCGCCGGTTGTCGGACGCGATCGTCGATACCGATGTGGCGCTCGTCCGGCTGGAGGCCGAGCGCATCGACGACCAGCGCATCCTCGACGTACACGCACGCACCGGGCTGCTACCCACCACCCTCGACGCCGAGCGTGTCCAAGCTGTTCTGGCCGAACACGGCATCTTGGCCGAAACCGGCTGGGCACACCTGCGTACGCTGGTGCCCGGCACGCGCATCCTGGAGACAGTCACGGATCCGGAACTCGCGCGCCTCGGCGTCGGACTCGTCATCCCCACCGCCCAGGCCGATGCCGCCGCAACCGCGCTGACCGGCGTCGACACGGCAACCACAGCGCTCGTCGGCGTTTACACCGCTCAGGACGCCACCGCGATCGTCGGCTCCAGATGGACTGGCCCCGACGGCACTGGCCCGGTGTGGACTGGACTGCATCGCGGCTTGGTGGACCTGGCCTGGGCCGAGGGCGACGTTCGCCAGGTCGCCGCCCGCGCCGAGACGTACGACGACCAGCAGTCCCGCCTGACCGAAGCGCGTGAAGCCGACCGGGCGCTGCTCGGCGAGCTCACCCAGCTACTCGCCGACTGCCCCACCGGGCACCTCGACAGCCTTACCGGCCGCATCGACGACCTCGACAACACCCTCCTCGGTATCGCAGCAGCACTCGAACAAGCTCGCACGGACCTCGCCGCACTCGACGAGGCGGAGGCCGAGGACACGGCGACCGAGCAGCGGACACAGCGACAGATCTCCCACATCGAGACGTCCCGCGCCCGCCTGTCCGGCCTGATCCAGAAGATGGGGGCAGCCGCGCAATGGCGTCACGAACTCGCCGACGCCGAGTCGCGGTCGAAGGACGCCCACCACCGGGCCGAGCACCTCACGGAGGAGGCGAACCGTGCTCTCGACTACGCCACCGAGCAGAGCAAGCTCAGCGATTCCGAAGGCGAGGCCGCCAGCGCGTACCGAAGCGAGGCCGCCGGCCTGACGTTCCTCGACTCCGAGCCGAACCTTCCCGATGATCCGGCGGTGTCCCTCGACGTCCTACGCGCCCGGCGTCAGGAGGCTGCCCGTACCTGGCAGGTCCAAGCTTCCCAGTCGGTGCTCGCGGAGCGGGAACGCAATTTCACCACGGCTTTGGCGACCGAGTCACAGGTCCTCGCCGCAGTCACCGCCGAAACGCTGCAACATGCCGCTGTCCTGCTCACCACCGCGGAGGGTCAGACCAAGCCGGCCCGGGCGGCGGCACTGGCCGCCGCCCGAGAGACGAAGGAGGAGGCGGTCGGCCGGAAGGGCCGCGCCTCCGGTGATATCGAACGACATAGCGCGACGCTCACCAGAATTCGGGCGCGACGCACCGATCCGCCCAAGCGCGCGTTGCCGATTGAGCCAACCACAGCGGAGCAGGCCGACGCTCTGGCATCTGAACATGACGAGATCGGCCAAGCGTGCGTCGAAAGGCGGACAACCGCAGAGGGCAAACTCCGTGACCTTGAGAGCGCGCAAGGCGAATACCGGAGTCGGGCCACGGCGTTCGAGTTGCTCGCCGACGGCCTTCCCGACCCGGCCGACCGGGTCATCGCGCCGTTCGGCGGAACCGACGACGAGGCCAAGACCCGCAAACAGACGGTCATGCAAGCTCTGCGTGTCGCGGAGAAACGCGCGAGCGACGCGGCGGTCTCCCGCGCGAACGCGGTCGGCGACCTGCGGACAACAGGAAGCAGGTACCCGGGAGTCGCCACACCCGCGAAGGACCGCGTCCTCCACGACAACGAAGAGGTGCTGGCGCGGCACGCGGGGAACCCTGGCGAAGCAGCTAAGACTGCGCGCGGAGATGATCAGTGGTGAACTCGCCGACATCGCCAAGGACCAGGCGATTGTGACCGACTCCCTCGCCCGCCTCGTCTCGAACACCTTCGACACCTTGCGCAAGGCCGAACGGTACTCGCGAGTGGCGACGAAGACCGGAGGCTGGGCCGGGAAACAGATGCTCAGAATCTCCTTCGAAACACCCGCCAGCGACGCGGACCTCCGCACCTACGTCAACCGCGTCGTGGAGCGACGCATCGCCGACGGCGTCAAACCGGAAGGACCGCCGCTGCTCAAGGATGCCGTCCACGAGGCAGCCGGAACCCGAGGCTTCACCGTCAAAGTCCTCAAGCCCGCCCTGGACCTCGTCCCCACCACCGAGGACATCACCCGGCTCGGCAAATGGTCCGGCGGAGAGAAACTGACCGTCTGTGTCGCGCTCTATTGCACCATCGCGGCGCTGCGCGCGGTGAACGCCGGGCGCCGGGATCGCTCGGGCGGTGTCCTGCTGCTCGACAACCCGATCGGCCGCGCCTCACACGGCAGCCTCGTCGGTCTCCAGAGATCTGTCGCCGCCGCACACAAAGTCCAGCTCGTGTACACCACTGGGGTGAAAGACCCCGATGCCGTATCCCGATTTCCCAACGTCATCCGGCTGGACAACCGCCCTGGCCGCACCCGAAACCGCCGCTACATCGTCCCGGACGACATCGACACCGACCAGCGACTCATCACCGGCGTCCGCGTTGCGCACGACGAATCGTCCAGCGGTGAGGGGAACCAACCTCAGACGGAGGCATCGAGATGACCACGACGCTGGGTGACATCATCGCCGCCTACGTCGCGGACCATCCGACAAGCCGCGTCCCGGTCGACGGCCTGCTACGGCACGCCGCCGCCGACCCAACGCTCGTCGGCGATCCGACAGCACGGACCCGGCTCGCCGCCGTCCTGGCCGGACTCGCTGAAGCGGAAGCCGTCGTGCTGCCAAAGGCGCGCTCTGGGTGGGACGATCGGACGAAACCGCCCTTGCCACTCTGGGTGGGTAAGGTGACAAAGCCCCGTCGGGTGCGGGCGGCACCGGCCCGGCGAGTCTGGCCGCAAGCACTCGAAGCAGCCGCCGCGATCGCCACCCGGCCGGACGAACACCAACTCCTCGACAGGATCGCCAACTGGCTGCGGAACAACCCCGGCGTCGAACCCGTCCCCCTCGAAGAACGCTCATTGGAGATCCTCGACGACGAGAAGGCGCTCGCCATCGAGACGCCCAAACGACTGTTCACCTCCGGCGCCCTGACCCTCGACCTCCTTGCTTGCTACCCGATGCCGGGTAGCTGTTCAGCTCGGGTGATGGGCTCGCTTCCTGCGTTTGCGCAGGTAGGAGCGGCCGTTGGCGGGACCGGTGGTCGTGGTCCGCGGACGGCCAGGTGAGGCGGGGTCGTCAGCCGGGTTGTGCTGCGGGTGGGAGCCAGGCGCCGGTGGTGAACAGTTGGGTGAGCGCGTCGAGGGTGTCGAGGCCCCATTTCGTGGCGGTCGACAGGTAGGATTGCACGACGGCGAAGTCGGCCAGGCCCTGGAGCGTGCGCCAACAGCCACCGGACACTTTCTGTTGTATCTTGACCGGTCGGACGTCTCGCTCCGCGAGATTGTTCGAGAACGGGACCGTCAGGTCGGTCGCGAACCGCAGGATCATGTCCTCGTAGCGGCGGAACCGGCGGATCAGCGTCCTGGCGTCGGCGGCCAGCGGGCTGCGCCTGCCGTGGTTGTCGGTCTCGCCGCGGGCGAGCGCGCCGAGGTAGTGGTTAAGGATCTCGCCGAGCACCTTCGGGGCGAGCGTGGCCTGCCCGGCGCGGCGGGCGGCGCCCGCGGCGTGGTGCGCGTCGAGCAGAGTCGTGGCCAGCGCGTCGGCCCAGACCTGGCCGGCCGGGTCACCCTCGTGGACCGAGCGCAGGTCGCGGAGCAGGTGTGCTCCGCACCAGGCGTGCAGCGCACCGGTCAGATGCGCGTAGCCGCCATAGCCGTCGCGTACCAGCACGCCGGTGAACGCCGGCCAGACCCCGCCGGCGTCGATCGTGGCCGCCGTGCGGTCCCCGCCGTGCGGTCCCCGCCGTGCATCACGGTCAGATAGTCGGTGCACGCCACATGCAGGTAACGCAGAGCTCCGTCGGCGCGGGCGGTGGTCTCGTCCGCGTGCGCGACCGGCGCCGCGGCGACCAGGGCGCGTACGTGCGGCAGGAACCCGGTCTCGAGCAGCCGGGCCGCCCGGCCCCGCAGCGAAGCGACCCAGCCCGTCGAAACCACCGCGCCCACCAGCGCGGCCAGCACGGACAGACCCGCGCCACGAACCGGTACTCCCTCACCCGGGGCCGCGGCGGCGGGGGCGGCACGTCGAACACCTGCTGGCGACGGACCCCGAACACCGGCGCGCCGGCCAGCGACCCGCCGCACTCCCCACACGACGCCGGGTCGAGTGTGATCACCTCGTCCGGGTCCGCGACCATGCTGCGCGTCTGCCCCGGCTCACCGGGCTGCTTCCCACGTGGCCGGCCCGACGACGTCCGCGACGACCGCTTCGGCGCCTTCGTGTACGGATCATCCGACGACGGCGGACGCGACGACGTCCGGCTGTCCTTACCAGCCTGGCGTTCCAGTTCCTCGACCCGCGCGGTCAACCGCTCGATCAGCGCGTCGCGCTCCGCGATCGCGGCCGCCTGCTCCACGACCAGACACGCGAGCTCCTCGTAGCTCGGGCGGCCGCTGGAGTCCACACGACGAACCTAACGATCACAGCCCACGATCAGCCAGGTGTCAGGACGACCGCCACACAAGATCCAGCGAACGACCAGCCATCCCCGATGACCCGAGCTGAACAGCTACCTACGACCCCTATTTTCTAGGCTCTATCATTATCTATCGTCAGAACGGTCGAATCTATCTTGCCGATGGACAGCAGCGGATCATCACGCTGCTGCTGTTGTTGATCCGGCTGGGCACCCTGACCGAGAACCGGCACGACGCGGCGCACCTGCACGTGGACGTTCGTTCGCTCATGCGCGGCGAGGACCGCGGCGGCCAGCACTTCGCCGTCCGTGTGGACCGGTACACGGAGTTCTTCGACCAGCTGGTCAACAACCGGCCCTTCACCAGCGACGGTGTGCCTGCCGACGTACGGCGGCTGCACGAGGCCGCAGAGCATCTGCTTACCCGCTGGCCGGAACTGCTGAAGGAGGATGCGCTTCCGTACTTCGCCCGCTGGCTCCTCGACCGGGTCTCGCTCGTCGAACTTGACGCCGGCGACGCCGCCCGCGGCAAGGAGATGTTCTCCGCGATGAATGACCGCGGCAAGCATCTCGCCCCGCTCGACCTGCTGAAGAACTACCTGCTTGCCGAAGCGCCCGGTGATCCGTACCAGCTCGACCTGCAGTGGCAGCGTATGGTCGATGAGTTACACGGCCCGGACCGGGACGCGCCACTGGAGTTCGTTCGCGCGGTTTTGCGCGCCAAGTACGTCACGCCGATCATCGACACGAGCCAGCTGCTGGAAAGCGCCCCGCACGAATGGCTCGACGAAAATGCCGAAAGTATTGGCCAGTACCGGAAAAGGGACGGGCGGGTCAGGCTTCTCACCGAAGTCTTCGAGCCGCTTTCCCGGCCCTATCTGGCGATGCTGGCAGCGACGAGCCGTCTCCGCGCGGACCAGGAGGCGATCTGGTACAACGCCCACCTTCGGATACCGCGACAGTTTGATCTTGCGCTGGCCGCCGCCGAGCCAGACGAATCGGTCGCTTCCGTGCTGCGTAAAGGCGAGCTGGTAGCCCGCTTCCTGGACCTGTTCGTCGTCACCCGCGGGGTCAGGCAGCTACCCTACGGCCCGGGTGAGCTCGACGATCTGGTGTCGGGGCTGCTTGGCCGGGTGCGGATGACCCGCACCGCCCACGAGCTGAGCCGTGTGCTCGGCGAGGAGGCGGCCGGCTGGTACGTCCACCTCGCCGAGGTCCCCGAACTGCGGTACCGGCCCGGCGGGAACCGGCCGTTCGTGCTGTACTTCCTCGCCCGGCTCACTGCGTGGCTGGCGAAGGGAACCGGCCAGAGCGAGACCGTGGACCATCTGCTGGCGGTCACGGAAGGCCAACGACCGTTCGAGATCGAGCACTTGTTTACCAAAAAAAGCGGCGCCGCCACCTACCTGGCGCAGGCGACGTCCGACACGGAGTTCGAGCGCATCCGGTCGCGGCTCGGCGGTCTGGTGTTACTGGACGGGGCGGACAACGCCAGCGTCGGTGGCCTGCCACTGGAACACAAACTGTCATCATATCAACGGTCCAACGCGTTGGCCGGCTCGCTGCACCCGGACACCTACCGGAGCCGGGGCCACAAACGCTTCAACACATTCGCCGCTGAGCAAGGGCTGACCGACCTGTTCCGTCCCTACGATGTCGATTCCCCGCCGGAAGCGGTAGTCAATGCCCGCGGCCAGCTGTATCGGGCGATGGCGGAGCGGATCTGGTCGCCGGATGCGCTCGGCT
Source organism: Frankia sp. Cppng1_Ct_nod (assembly GCF_920656135.1). Classification (NCBI taxonomy): domain Bacteria; kingdom Bacillati; phylum Actinomycetota; class Actinomycetes; order Frankiales; family Frankiaceae; genus Frankia; species Frankia sp. Cppng1_Ct_nod. The sequence goes on from NZ_CAKKTK010000044.1 coordinate 30,179, forward strand.
TGCCACGGCCGCCCGGTGCCAGGCCGTCCGTCGCCGTGGGCGGCAGAGACGACGGCAAGAACGATGTTGCCGGCGATGGCGACGAGGCACGCCCACGGCGACAGCGCTACAACGCGACCCTGGCAGACCTGATCGACGCTGGCCTACTGCGCGCCGACGACCGGCTCGTCGGGCGCCGCGGCGGCCGGCTATTCCAAGCGGCCCTGACAGCCGATGGCCGGATCCGCACGGCCTCCGGCGAGATCCACCGATCGCCGAGCGCTGCGGCCAAGGCCGCCACTGGGGCACCCAACCCAGGCGACTGGCGGTTCTGGCGCGTGGAACGAACGAACGACACGCTGTTCGAGACCCGTGCTCGATACCTGCGGTCGTCCGGCGTCGGCCAGAACGGCTGAGAAGAACGGATTCGATCCGCTCGCCACCAACACCGGGGTCATCACCCCGATCCTGATCTGGACGCCCAACGCCCGCCCGGAGAGCCACATCCGCGACACCCTGACTCACGCGCTGTGCGGGCGGAGGATGATCGGGAAGTCGCGGGCGGCGCGGAGTCAGCCGCACGCGCTGCTGTACTACGCCTGCGAGGCTCCCCGGAACCATGCTGATTTCGCCGAGCGGTACCCGGATCATCCGGGTGGGATTCTGCTGGCGGAACGGCACCTGATCGCCGGGATCAACGACTTTCTCAACACCCGGCTTCTCGGCCCGGACCGGATCCCGTTGCTGACCGATGAGATCGACCATGCGGCGGTGGCTGCGCAGGATGACCGGGTCTCTCGCCGGGCCGCGCTTGCGCGCACCCTGGCCGATATCGCCACCCGGCAGCGGCGGCTGCTCACCACGTTGGAAACCCAGGACGACCCCACCGGGGCGGTGCTCTCTCATGTGCAGCAGCGCATCGCCGAGTTGGACGTCCAGCGGCGGGCTGCCCAGGAGGCGCTGGAGGAGCTGGACGCCCAGGCCGCAGCGGTAGCGGCCGCAGCCCCCGATCTTGGGCTGTTGGGGCGGGTGCCGTTGGGCCGGTTGGACGTTGCCGATCTGCCCCAGGCCACTGCGCGGCGGTTGCTCGACGCACTCCGTTTGAAGATCCAATATGACAAGGTGGCGAAGCGGGCGACTGCGCAGATCACGTTGGATGTCGAGACCGCCGACGCCCTGGGTGGTCACGGACCGTGGGGGTTCCGGGGGCTCGGCCCCCGGGCAGACATCGAAGCTCACGGGAAGCCGTGCAAAGCACGGCGAACATAGGGATCCACGCGTGCCCCCGGCGAGGCACAGCAAGGAAGGGAAGACGTTCGGGACACTTCGAGCGGCTTGTTGACCTTGGGTGGTGTGCTTCATCTGCCTTGATGGGAAGAGCGTGTGCTGGCGCGGGTGACGTCGGAGATCGGCGGATCTTGCGAAGATCTGGCTCTGGGCAGTGATGATCTCTGATGGTGCTGGTGTGACTCAACCACGGTCGGCCGAACTCCACTGCGTGATCGGCGTGGTGGACAGTGCGTCGTGCTCCCGGTGCTGGAGGCCGCCACTGGCCGGTGTTCACCGACCGGCTGCTGGCCACCCTGGTCGTGCTGCCTTTCCCGTTGCCCCACGCCGTGCTTGCGCAGTTCTATGGTGTGGAGCACGTTGGCGGACGTGTTCGCCTACGCCGCTGCGGAAGGCGTGCGGCTACGCATCGACGGCACCGAGGTGCAGGTCCGTCGGCCGCCGGTAGGCCCGGCCGGCGGGCGTTCGTGTCTGGGAAGAAACGCCAGAACACTGGGAAAACCACGACTATCAGTGACGGGCAGAGCCGGATGCCGTGGTCCGGGGCGGCCCGGGCGGATGTACGACCAGACCGCGCTGTGCGTCCACCGCGGAAACCGGCGGACGCCGCTGGATCCGGTGCGGAGCATGCCTGGCGGCAGGCGTGTTACCGGCAGTTGGCTCGGCGATCTGCGTGGAACACGCCTTGGCCGAGTAGAAGCAGTAGGCGGTCGTTACAGCGTTATCTCGGCCGGCGGGAGTCCTACCCGGATACTTATGCCGCGATCGTGGGGGAATGTCAAGCCGATCGGGCCGCCCGGCGTGCCACGGTCCGGCGGGCGAGTACTGCACTCATAATCCGTCGGTCGTGGGTTCGAGTCCCACCCGCCCCACCAATGTAGGCATTGCGCGAACCGCTCCCTTCGGGGGCGTTGTGGCTGGTAGGACGGCTGCGGCGGCCCTGTGGGGGGCGTTTTTCGTGGCTGGTCGGGTTGGCTTGGGTCGGTCTGTGTCTCCAGTCTCTACGTTGGCGGTGCCCCCGGAAGTGTCGGGTCTGGGGACTTTGAAGATCGGTACGAGCCGGTCGGGTCCGAGGATCTTGACTTCGGCGACGAGGGCTTCGACGAGGGCCTTGCGTCGGAGGTCGTCGCCCGACTCGATGATCGTCTCGATGTGCTGGACGACTGCGCGGAGGGCGGACCGGGCCGGCATGACCGGTTCGTCGTCGATCTCGTCGGCGAGTTCGGCTTGCCGGTGGCGGAGCTGTTTCTGCTTGGTGCGCAGGGCTTCGAGCCGGGCGGCGAGGATCTCTTCGTCGAGGGTACCGCGCTCGAAGGCGCCCAGGTAGCGGTCGATGGCCTGGTCGGTTTGGGTGAGTTCGGTTTCGATGGCGGTGAGTTCGTCGGTGCGGTCGGCGCGGGCGTTGCGGTGGCGGCGCTGGGCGGCGGTGACGGCGTTGGCGATGAGGTGCTGGTGGTCTCGGTAGAAGCTGGTGAGGGCGGTGAGGACGGCGGTGTCGACGGCGTCGGCGTCGAGGCGGGGGGCGTCGCACTGGTCGCGGTTGTAGCGGTTGCGGGTGAAGCAGGTGTAATAGCGGTAGGTGTGGTTGCGGCCGGTGGCGCGGGTACCGAGGAGGGCTTTGCCGCATTGGGGGCAGCGCATCCGGCCGGTCAGGTAGTAGTCGGAGGGGCTGGGGTTGTCTCATGATGGCGCTCGCGCCTGTCCTACGGGCATTCTTCACAGACCGGCTCATGACCCAATACGGCGCCAGCCCGCGCACGGTCGCCTCCTACCGCGGCACCTTCAAACTTGCCGCTGTGGCCATCCGATCGGCGACCAGCGCCGTGACCGCCGCCGTGTGATCGTTGATGAAGAAATGTCCGCCGCTGAAGGTGATGAGCTCGAACCGTCCGGTTGTGTGGGTGCACCACGCTTGGGTGTCGGCGACGTCGGTCTGCGGGTCACTGTCATCGATGATGACGACGATCGGGCAGCTCAGCACAGGCGCGCACCCCGCCGCCCGAGGATCGTGGTGGTAGCTTTCGATGGCCCGGTAGTCGTTACGCAGCACCGGCAGGATGAGCTCGCGCATTTCGGGGTCGGCGAGCAGCGACGCTTCTGTGCCGGACAGCCTTGCCAGTTGGGTGCAGTTCCCTTGAAGTGAGATCGTTGGGCTGACGAGCTTCGTGCGCTGTGACAGTATTGATCAATAGAAGGGCTCCTTCTCGCTACGTTCCGTGGTGCCTAAGCCATGGACGTGCAACAAGAAGGAGCCCAGGTGCCAGCGTACGAGGAGCAGGCGGAACCAGTGGCCGCGGGGGCGTTCGCCGCGGCACGGGAGCGGTATTTCGCGCTCGAGGCGGAGCTGCTGAGCGACTGCGCGCAGGGGTCGACGGTCGACTCGGTCGAGGACCTGGTCAACGCCGGCGGCCGGGAACTGCTGCTGGCGATGCTCCAGGCCTTCCTGGACGTGCGGGCACAGCGGGAGCGGCGGGCCGAGGCCGCGCCGGTCGGCGCGGACGGCGCCGCGCGCACCCGGGTCGAGAAGGACCACAGCCGCAAGCTGATCTCCCGGTTCGGGCCGGTCAGGATCCAGAGGATGGCCTACCGGGCACCGAACGCGGCGAACCTGCACCTGGCCGACCTGGAGCTCAACCTCCCCACCGGGGCCCACTCGCACACGCTGCGCCGCGAGGTCACCGCCGAGGCCACCCGCGGCTCGTTCGACGACGCGGTCGCCGCCGTCGAGCGCGCGACCGGCCAGAAGATCGGCAAGCGGCAGGCCGTCGAGCTGGCCCGCTCCGCGGCCACCGACGTCGCGGCGTTCTACGCCCAGCCGAGGCTCGAGGTCGCCAGCGCCGGCCGGATCCTGGTCCTGCAGTTCGACGGGAAGGGCATCATGATGCGCCCCGAGGGGTTACGCCCCGCGACCGCGAAGGCCGCCCAGGCGAGGAGGAACCGGCTGTCGACCCGGCTCTCGCCCGGCGAGAAGAGCAACCGTAAGCGGATGGCGGAGATCGCCGTCGTGCACGACGCCACACCCGCGCCCCGCGCCGTCGACGACGTCCTGCCGCTGCCCGGCCGCGTGAACGCCCAGGCCGGCGGCCCTGCCAGGGCCAGGGGGCCGAAGGCGACCGGGAAGTGGCTGACCGCCTCCGTCGTCGACGACATCGCCACGGTCATCGCCGCCGGCTTCGACGAGGCCGAGCGGCGCGACCCCCACCACCAGCGGACCTGGGTCGTGCTCGTCGACGGCAACAACACCCAGATCGACGCGATCCAGGCCGAGGCCGCCCGCCGCCGGGTCACCGTCCACGTCCTCGTGGACTTCGTCCACGTCACCGAGTACGTCTGGACGGCCGCCTGGTCGTTCTTCGAGACCGGCGACCCCCACGCCGAGACGTGGGTCCGCACCCAGCTGCGCCAGATCCTGCGCGGCAAGGCGCCCGCGGTCGCGGCCGGGATCGGCCGCCGCGCGACCAACAACCACTACAACGCCCAGGAACGCAGGGGCGCCGACACCGTCGCCGCCTACCTGAAGGCCAAGGCCCCCTACCTCGGCTACGGCACGGCGCTCGCCAACGGCTGGCCCATCGCGACCGGCGTCGTGGAAGGCACCTGCAGATTTATGATCAAAGACCGTTTCGACATCACCGGCGCGCGATGGGGACTCGAAGGCGCCGAGTCCCTCCTCCTGCTCCGCGCCGTCGTCACCAACGGCGACTTCGACGCCTACTGGGCGTACCACCTCGACCAGGAGCAGCAACGCAACCATTACAGCAAGCTCGCACCGCTCGACACAGCAGCGTGATCAAACCTCGATTACGTCACTGGAGCGGAACTGCACCCTTGCCAGTTCCGCCAAGACGCCGTCATCGTAGCGTCGGTGCACGTCGTCCTCCCGGCGGCGCCTGGCACCCGGAGACGAACAGCACCGCCGGGGCGCCCCCGTGGCCAGGACCGCCCCGCCTCCCGGGTCCACTGGCGGTGAGCCGGCGAGCCACCTCGAACGCGACGACGGCGCCCATGCTGTGCCCGAAGAACGCCGTCGGCCGGTCAAGCCGCGAGCCCAGGACCTCATGTACCTGGTCGGCGAGCCCGGAGATAGTCGGGATCAGTGGCTCTGACCTACGATCCTGACGCCCGGGATACTGCACCCCCAGCACCTCGGTCGTCGTGGGCAGCATTTGGAAGATCCAGCGGAAGAAGCTCGCCGACCCGCCGGCGTGCGGAAAACAGACCAGGCGATGGGTCGCGTTCGAGGCCGGTCGAATGCGCCGAAGCCAGTCGTCGGTGCTGGGGGTCATGAGTTTCCGCTCTCCTTTTCGTGTTCATCGAATACGTTGAGAGGGTCCGTCGTCCGGAGCCGACTGTTTCCGCCCTTGTCACAGCGGGATGTTCGAGTGGCGACCGCGGGTGCCGGGCGCGGCCGCCAGCGCCTCGACCAGCCGGCGTCGGGTGTCGCGCGGCGCGACGACCTCGTCGACGACTCCGGACTCAACCGCCCGGTCGACGCCTCCTTCTGACCGTCGATGACGTTCGGCGAGATCGGCGCGGGCACGCTCACGTTCGTGCTCGGGCAGCACCGCGAGCTCCTTCCGGTACAGCACGCCGACGGCCGCCTCGGCGCCCATCACAGCGATCTCGGCCTCGGGCCAGGCGAAGACCGCGTTCGCGCCGAGCGCGCGGGAGTTCATCGCGATGAAGGCGCCGCCGTATGCCTTACGGGTGATCAGGGTCACACGCGGAACGACGGACTCGGCGAAGGCATGCAGGAGCTTGGCGCCCCGTCTCACCACGCCGTTCCATTCCTGAGCGACGCCGGGCAGATAGCCCGGCGTGTCGACCACAACGATCATCGGTACGCCCAGCGAGTCACACATCCGTACGAAGCGGGCACCTTTCTCGGCGGACAACGAGTCCAGACAGCCGCCCTTGCGAAGGGGGTTGTTGGCGATGACCCCAACCACCCGTCGACCGAGCCGGCCGAGACCAACGATGATGTTGGGGGCCCAGCGTGGCTGGAGTTCGACGAACGAGGCGTCGTCGTCCATGAGCGTCCGCACAAGGGGGCGTACGTCGTAGGCACGGCGCCGTGACTGGGGCAGCAGCGAGCGCGGATCGGTGCGCGACGGTTCGGCGTTCGACGATTCGGTGTCCGGGTGAAAGGAGCCCGGCCGGGCGAGCAGGACCGCGAGTTGCCGTCCGTATGCGAGCGCGTCCTGGTCGGTGTCGCAGGTGACGTGGACCACGCCGGACCTGCGCTCGTGGGCCTCGGGGCCGCCGAGCCCCGCCTGGTCGATGGACTCGCCGGTCACGCTGCGCACGACATCAGGGCCGGTCACGAACATCCGGCCGGTGTCCGACATGACGACCAGGTCGGTCAGGGCCGGGCCGTATGCGGCGGCGCCGGCCGCCGGTCCGAGCACGACCGAGATCTGCGGGATCACGCCGGAGACCCGGGTCATGGCGGCGAACATCCGGCCAGCGCCGTCGAGGGAGCGCAACCCGTCGGTGAGCCGGGCGCCGCCCGAGTGCCAGACTCCGATGACCGGGCAGCGGCGGCGCTCGGCCATACCGATCGCCGCCACGATGTCGCATGCGCCGGCGAAATCCAGGGAACCGCCCATCGCGGTGGCATCGGTGCAGAATGCGACCGCCGGCGCGCCGTCGACGAGTCCGGCCGCGGTCAGCACGCCTTCGAGGTTTTGACCACGGAGACTCTCACGATTGAGAACTGTCAGGGAGTCGGGGTCGAGAAGCCTCGTCAGGCGCCTGATGGGCGCACGTACGTCGGCCTCCTGGCTGATTCCACCGGGCGAGACCGCGGTCGACATATGCATCGTGAACATCCTCGGATGACGGAGTCGGCGGCGCGGCGCGATCCTGCGACCGCGATCGAACTGTCGAGTGGCGCGCTCCCGCTGACAACCCCTACACGACCCTACGCGGCCCCCCTACGTGCGATGTGATCGGTGTCGAGGATTCGCAACCCCAGAATCACCCCTGTTGAGTTCGCCAACACGAGGTATCCGGGGACAATCACCCAGGAAAACCCTGACGCGGTGGCCCTGACAGTTTTGTAGGGGTTGTTCGGGGGTCCGTGACCCGGATAGCTTTGTCGACGGTGCCCGACTGGACGGCCAGTACGGCGGGCGTGGCGTCACCCATGGGAAGATGAGAGGGCCGGGCTGAATAATGTTCACGAAAGCCGCCGTCCTTCGCGAAAAAGGCGCCGATTTCGCGCTCGAGGTGGTATCTCTAGGCGAACATCGCCCGGACGAGGTGCTGGTTCGGATGGTGGCGACGGGCGTCTGCCACACCGACCTCCTCGTGCGCGACCAGGTCCTTCCGCCCGCGCCGCCGGTCGTGCTCGGCCATGAGGGCAGTGGAGTGGTGGAGGAGGTTGGATCGTCGGTCTCCGATCTCGCGCCCGGTGACCACGTCGTCTTGGCGCCGCGCAGTTGCGGGCGCTGCCGCACCTGCCTCAACGCCCACCCGATGACCTGTGTCGGGTGGGGACCGCTGAACCTTCGCGGCCGGCGGCCCGACGGATCGACCGCATTCCGCGACATCGACGGCGCCGAGATCAACGGGCACTTCTTCGGCCAGTCCTCGTTCGCCGCGTACGCGGTCGTTCCCGCGCGGTCGGCGATAGCGGTGCGACCGGACGCGCCTCTGGAGATGCTCGGCCCTTTCGGATGCAGTCTCCAGGCCGGCGCCGGCACGGTTCTCAACGCACTCAAACCGCAGCCCGGCTCGAGTATCGCCGTGTTCGGGCTCGGCGCGGTGGGGCTGGCGGCGGTCATCGCGGCAGGGCTGGCCGGCTGCGCGTCGATCATCGCGGTGGATCTCAACACTGACCGGCTGGAGCTGGCGCGCGATCTCGGCGCGACCCACACAATCGACGCGGGCGGCGGAGGCGGGGACGCGGCTGACGTCGTCGGCGAGGTGCTGGAGGTGTCCGGCGGCGGAGTCGACGTCAGCGTCGACGCGGTCGGGCTCTCGAGCACCGCCCACTCGGCCGTCGCCGTCCTGGCGGCGGGCGGTGTGGCCGCCATCGCCGGTTCCGCGGCGGCGGGCAGGGACGTCGCGTTCGACCTCAACCAGCTGATGGGGCGCTCCGTTCGCGGCGTGCTCGAGGGCGACAGCGTTCCGGCCCTGTTCATCCCCTATCTCGTGGACCTGTACCTCGCCGGCCGATTTCCCATTGACCGGCTGGTCCGGACCTACGCGTTCGACGAGATCAACAGAGCGGTCGAGGATTCCACGGCTGGCAGTGTCGTTAAACCGGTTCTCCTCTTCTGACCTACATCCGTCAGGCGCCTTTCGCCTGGGGTGTCGGTTTGGTCCGATAGCCCCGATTCATCCCTGTGTGGCAGGTACCTGTTTGCTTATGATGATCTACGAGACCCCACCGTCAACCCTCTACCGGCGGATGTAGGTCTGACGGTGTCCCGTGTACCGCCAGGCCGGCGTACCCGACCGTAGTGGGGGGCGGACGCATGGCCCGTGTCGACTGGTCCGGAGCGCCGTTGC
>NZ_CAKKTK010000045.1:0-38271 GCF_920656135.1 Frankia sp. Cppng1_Ct_nod
CCCTACCGCTGGAGCTACGACGCCGACGCCGAGCACGCCCGCTACCTCGAACGCCACCCCACGCCCGACCCCAGCCCCGACAGCCTCGCCCAAGCCGCCTGACGGGGCCACGGACCGTAGCCAAACACCGCAAACGAACTAATGAGGCGCTGCACTAGCCACCCCTCAGCGTCCCTGCGATGCGCCGTGTGGGACTGTGGTCCCGGCTGGGAGACGATCTTGCTGGATGCGTACGGTGTCGCGCCAGACGATGATCGGACCGCCTTCTGTCGTCGGCTGTGGGAAGTCGGCCCCTGACCGGCCGCGAACCCCTACGTTAGCCAGGGTGCTGCGACCAGATCTACTATCCTGTGCTCGAGGCGACGGTCGGCCGACCGTACGCGCTCTACGTCCACGGCAACAGCGACACGACCGGCGCTGTCCGGGGCGTGGAAACGATCACCACCGGCCTGAAGTGGAAGCGCCTGCGCGACCCGGTCACCGTCATCGGTGCGCCGAACACCGCGGCCTGCGAAGCGTGCTGGGAACTCGGCGGCATGGCGGCCGCCGGTCTGATGGTGTAGCCCCCGAGCGCGAGAACCGACATTGGGTTTCGTGTGGCGAAAATCGCCAGCAAGATGAGGCGGTAAACAGCCCAACACGTGGGGTTTTTACGACCGTCAAAGACGGTAGGCGTCACGGCGATGGTCGATATCGAGAACCTCTATCTCCCGACGATCCTCTACGATCCGGTAACGCACACGGTATTCGCCGCGCCGTGCCCGCCAGAGTCCTTCGAAAGGTTTGCGCAGCGGAGCGCCGACCATCCGTGGGCGTTCCAGTAGGGGACCGGAGATGAACTCCCATGCCGCGAAGGCCGCCGTCTCCGGCAGTTTCTGGCTCAGAGCCCGGCGGGCACCGGGTGAGAGAACGAGTCGGTACGGTGGCGGTGCGGGGGGCTCGGGCGTGTCAGTCATCGCCCTGCTCGCGGCGTCGTTGCATGATTGCTGCCATCTCATCGCCGGTCGTGACCTCGCCACCGGCGATGGCTTCGTCGGCCTCTCGGATCCTGGCCATCGCACGTGGATCGGAGAGCAGCTCGAGGGTGGCCTCCAACGACTCCAGGTCCTCGGCCGAGAGGAGTACGACGTACTCGCGACCGTTGCGGGTGATGTGGACCCTTTCGTGGGTGCGGTCGACCTCATCGGCGATCTCGGACAGCCGAACTTTGACGTCGGACAGCGGCAGTGTCTGCATAGACCAGAATTCTAGTTCATGGAGGGTCTGTCTGCCGGGCGGCCTACCCCTGATGGGATAACGGGCGGATGCGACGCGACCGGCGCGGGAGCCTGACGGGAACGTCATCAAGGGCGAGGTTGCCGTGACCAGTGTTCAGGACATTTCTGCGACACTGTTGACTATCCGTGTCTGGACGTGACGGTCGGCCGTCCGTACGCCCTGTATGTCCACGAGAACAACGACACGACGGGCGCCGTCCGAGCGGTGGAGTCGATCGCGACCGGTCTGCGCTGGAAGCGCCTGCGCGACCCGGTGACGGTACTCGGCACGCCGGACGCCCCCGCCCGCGAGGCCTGCCGGGAGCTGGGCGCCACCACGGCGGCGAGCCTGGTGATGTAGATGGCTGCGGTGGCGGCCACGCGGGCGCCCGGATGGTAGATTTCTGGCATGCGGACTGCCATTGACGCCGCTGGGCGCGTCGTCATCCCCAAGGCGCTGCGCGATGCTCTCGGGCTCACGGCGGGTCAGCCGCTGGAGATCGCGGAGCGAGACGGGCGGCTTGAGATCGTGCCGGCGCCGACACCGATGAAGCTGGTGGACGAGGGTGACGGTGTGGTTGCCGTAGCCGAAGCGGACATGCCGGTGCTGACCGCTGACCTGGTACGCGCCACGCTGGAGCGAACCCGGCGATGAAGGCCGTCGATACCAGCGTGGTCGTGGCCTGCTTCGCCAGCTGGCACGAACACCATGGCATCGCCCGCAAGGCCATGGCATGCCGGCCGCGTCTGGTCGCGCACGCGGCGTTCGAGTCGTACTCCGTCCTGACCCGCCTGCCTCCCCCGCACCGCGTGCAGCCGTCGATCGTGCACGGCTTCATCACCGAGCGGTTCACCGAACCGTTCCTCACCCTGTCGGAGACCGGGTATCAGGAACTCCTGGCCACGGTGGCGACCGGCCAGATCCTTGGCGGTCCGGCCTACGATGCGTTGATCGCCTTCACCGCCGCCGAACATCAGGCAACCCTGATGAGCCTCGACCAGCGAGCGGCCGCAACTTACGAAGCCATCGGAATCACCGTAGAACAGCTCATTCCCTGACGGACCGGACCAGATGGGACGGTCGGCCGTCCGTACGCCCTGTATGTCCACGAGAACAACGACACGACGGGCGCCGTCCGAGCGGTGGAGTCGATCGCGACCGGTCTGCGCTGGAAGCGCCTGCGCGACCGGGTCACCGTACTCGGCATGCCGCGGCACACTTGCCCGCTACGGGTACGTACCCATGCCCTGGGCCGGGTGAAGGGAGCTTCTCGTGTCTGATGCCAACATCCGTATTCCCGCTGGCGCGCGCGACCGCCTCGCCGAAGTGGCGGCCGCTGAAGGTATGTCTCTGCGTGCCTATCTCGCCCGCCTCGCGGAGATGGTCCTGACGCCGGCCGAGCGCGCGGCGCGTGCCGAGCAGGCCCGCGCGGAGCTGCGGAAGTGGAACGGCTACAACCTCACCGAGGCGGATGCGGCGCGGGCGGACACCAAACTTGATCTTCGGTTGACGGAGATGCGCGCCCGGTGACCAGTACATTGCACATCGTTCTCGACGACGCCGCTCTGGTTGCCGCTGGCCACGGCAACGTCCTGGCTTCTCGCCTCATCCACCGGGCACACGTGGAGTCGGGCTGGTTCCTCTATACCGCGGCGTGTGCGCTGGTCGAAGCTGACCGGGCCCGCCCCGGCACGGCCGAACACGTCGCAGCCCTGCCCGCCATCACCGTCGTCGACCTGGATCTACCTGCCGCCTTCGCGGTCGCTCAGGACGCCACGTGGGCTCTTGCGCACAGTCGGTATGTCGCCGAGCCGACATCCGATCGTCCCGATGGCGCAGTCATTGCTACCGCCGCCCCGGACCGATGGAGGGACCAGCCGGTTCGCATTCTCGATCTCAACCCCTGACTCAGGGCCACCTCGACAGGCTCGTCGAGCAGGGCCGCCTACCCGGACGACATCATCCGCTTCGACCTCGAGCCCGTCGGGCAGGAGACCGGCCTGCGTTGGACGCTGCTGGCGCCGGACGAGCCATCGCAGGACGAGCCATCGCCCGACGTCGTCTCCCGGTCAACGCTGTACATGTGGTAACGTACAGCCTATGATAGCGGCAGCCGGCCGCGAGCCGGTACGTGTGGGCATGCGTGAGCTTTCCCAGCGGACTGCGCGCGTTCTGGCGTTGGTCCGGGCCGGGGAAACAGTCGAGGTCACCGACCGCGGGAAGACGGTGGCACGGATTGTCCCGGCCGCCGACGACCGCTACGCGCAGTTGGTGGCGGCGGGGGTGATCCGCGAGGCCCGGCGTCCGTTTGACGTGGCGCACCTGCCGGAGCCGGCGCTCAATCCGACCGACCGGACATCTGAGGAGTGGCTCGCTGATCTGCGTGGCGAAGGCTGATGGCAACGCGGATCTACCTTGACACGTCGGCGGTTGCGAAGCTGTTCCTCGCTGAGAAGGAAACGCCCGACCTGCGGCGGTGGCTGGCGAGTCGGGCGGACCCGCCGCTGCTGGTCTCCTCCGCGTTGCTGGGCGTCGAGTTGGTCCGGTTGCTCACCCTGGTGAACCCGACAATGGTCGGCGCGGCAGAGTCGTTTCTCGCCGCATACGTCGACATCGTCGAGATCACACCGCCGGTCCTCAGTGACGCGACCCGCCTGGCGCCGCCGCAGTTGCGCACCCTGGACGCGATTCACCTGGCCACGGCCTTGGATCTCGGTGACTCGCTGGACGTCATGCTCACCTACGACAAGGTTCTCGTGGAAGCGGCCCGCGCCGCCGATCTGACGGTGGCCGCCCCCGGCGCGCCTTACTGACCGTTTCGAGCCGCCTGATGTCGCCGATAATGAGACTTCGGTGACCAGTGTTCGCGTCACTTTTTTGACACCGTTTACTTATCTGTGCCTGGAAGCCGCGGTGAGCGCCCGTGCGCCCTCTACGTCCACGGCAACAGCGACACGACCAGCGCGGTGCGGGCCGTCGAATCGATTGCGACCGGGCTGCGCTGGAAGCGGCTGCGCGATCCGGTCACCGTCATCGGCGAGTTGGACGCCGCCGACGCCGCTGATATGCGTCGTTGTGAAACCGGCGACCCGGAGATTTGGTGCGGCGGACCGGTGCCTGGTCGCTACTGCCAGGAGGCGGTGCGCGGGGCGATTACGAGCACGACCCGGCGGGCTGCGTCAGGGAGGTCGTCGTAGGCCAGGTTGTAGCGCTTGGCGAGAACGTCGAAGAACTCGCCGTTCGGGTCCGGCTCGATCGCCTCGACCTCGCCACGTACTTCGAGGTACCGGTACGGCTGGTCGGGGTCGTGTACGGACAGTGCGATCCGGGGGTCGGCGGCCGCCAACAGATCGTTGCCGGCGTCGGTGAGACGGGCCAGGTAGACCTTCGCGTGTACGGGCGAGCCGACCCGCGATACCAGAGCCTTGCTCTCCAGCGTGGCCAGCAGGCTCGCCATCGCCTGCGGTGTGACGTTGCAGCGGCGGGCCAGTTGGGCCCCTGACGAGCCGGGGACCTGGAACAGCGCCAGCATTGTCGCGTACTGCGGCACGGTCAGGTCGAACGCTCGCAGTGCCCGGGTCTTCTCTCGCATGAGAGCCTGCTCGGCCCGTTTGATAGCCAGTCCCGGGCGGGACTCGGGATCGGCGAGGAACGCAGCCTCCGCTGCGGGCCGGAGTTCGGGACTGCCCACCGAGGTCGCGTCTTCCATTGCTCCAGCCTGCCATCCACATACTGGAGTGAGCTGGGGCCAGCCACCGCCGATCAGGTCTCGCCCGCGTCGACTCCGGCCGCGCGTCGGCGTACCCGGTGACCGGTGCACTACACGTCGTTCTCGATCAGGTCCGTAACCTGCTCATCCGCCTGGAAACCCGAGCCATCGTCCGGCCGCTACAGGCTTCGGGTTCACATGCGTTCGGGTCCGGCGATGCGGGCGTTCGCAGCCAGCGCACCGACGGCGCGGGCGGAGCTTCGGGCACCACCGCACGGTACGACCTTAACGACCATACACAGATAACCATGACCAGCCAGACGATCATAAAGCCCCGTACGCCGCCAGACCACCAACGTGAAATCAAGCCAAATGATGAGCCTTTTCCATTTTGATTTTTAGCGGCCTTCGTTCTCCAGGAGGAACACGGTCTGAGCGAATGATCCGACCTTGCGGGGGCAGCCACGGAACCGGTTGAATATGTGCCAGTTCTTCAGCGTCGCTGCGCCTCGACCGCACGATATGCCGTCGCCCCGCCGTTTCGGTCGATCTCCCGGGATATCGTCGAGTGATGCCGGCCGAGCATCTTCTCGATATACCGCGCCGACCTGTCCAGGCTCAGCGCCCGGGAGATGGCTTCCCGCTCCTCGATCTTCAACAGCTCGTGCCGGGCCATCCACCATCCAGTCTGTCGACGCTACCGAGATCATCCTATCGGAGCGTCGCTATGACCATTTGACGCTGCCCTCTAATAAAGTAGTGACGGCTTCTATCCACCGTTATAACATTGTTGCCCGGGGCGTAATTTTGTAGTATTTTCGCTTCATGATGGACGTTGAGACACTGCCGCTGAGGGTGTCCGCGGTCGTGGCAGGCCACGCCGGGACGCCGATCGAGGCTCGGTATAATCCGGTGAAAATAATCCAGGGCGGGGAGATCGGAGTTCCGCTCCATACGGTCGACGCCTCCAAGGTGGATCATCCTGCACTGATCAAATCGCTCCGCGAGCTGCCTTTCGTGGACGACGTAAAATTGACCGGTCAGTTCCTTAATGTGAAGCTCAGGCGAGATCGTGGTATCGAGGAGATACTCTCCCGCTCACTCGTTCCGGCTTCATGGAAAGAATCGAACGCTCGCGTACTAATGGAGCACACGAGCATAAACCCGAATGCAGCCCCTCACGTCGGTCGGGCCAGGAATGCTATCCTCGGCGATGCCATCGCGCGAATCCTGAGCGCTACCGGAAATTGTGTGAGTCGGCACTACTTCGTCAATGACTTCGGGAAGCAGATCGCCTTGCTTTTGGTCGCTCTCGGGCCGGGCGGTGTCGCGAACATCCCTTTTGATGACATTCTGCACAGGTATGTGGAAATTAACGACAGGGCGAAAGCGGATCCGCGGGTAGCGGATCAGGCCCTTTCTTTTCTCGGCAGAGCCGAGCAGGGAGATCTTGCTGTACTCGACGAGCTTCGCAAGATAGCCCGTCACAGCCTGGACGGACAGCTAAGGATTCTTTCTCGCCTTGACATCGAATTCGATACGTTCGACTTCGAAACCGAACTTCTCGACTCGGCTGATATAAAAAGGGTCGAGGAAGAGCTTCACAAAGCTGGAGTGACTTTCCGGGATGAGCATGGGAGGCTCGTAGCCGACCTTGCGAAGCTCGGCTTCGCAAGGGACGAAGGACGTTATGTTGTCCTTCGTAGAGGAAACGGCAGCTCAATGTACCTGCTCCGGGATCTCGTCTACAACGTGAGAAAATACGAACTGAGCGAGGGTGGCCGCAACGTGGTCGTGCTCGGTGAAGACCACAAGTTGTACATGGAACAGGTTTCCCTCCTTCTGGAGGTTCTCGGTGTGGTTCCTCCCGAGCAGGTCTACTACTCGTATGTAGCACTGCGAGACGGAAAGATGTCAACTCGCCGTGGAAACGTCGTGCTGCTCGAAAACGTTGTTGATCTGGCGCTCCAGCTGGCGCTGGACCGAGTCCGGCAGTCGAACCCGAGTATGTCTTCCGATGAGGTATCCAACGTTGCCGAGTCCGTATCCGCAGCGGCAGTACGCTTCTCTCTGCTGAAGTCGGCTCCCAGCAGTCCGGTCGTGTTCGATCTGGCCGAGGCCACCCGATTCGAAGGGGCAACGGGGCCATATCTGCAGTATTCCGCCGCCCGTTGTAATGCGCTGCTCAGTAAGGCGGCCTCCGCTGACGTGGCGCCGGAAAGGGAGATTTCGGACGCATTGTGGTCGGTGGCGTCGACTCTTGACGAGTATCCGGTGGTGCTGGCTAAGAGCGCTGACCGGCTGCAGCCCAGCCTTGTATGTGACTACCTGCTAAGGCTTGCGAGGGCAGTGAACCATTTTTATGCAGCTGAACAGGTGTTGCGTGACGGAGCGGCGCCGCCTACCCCAATTCGGGTCATCCGGTGCGCGGGAGACACTTTGAAACATGGCCTTGGTGTCCTCGGTATAGAAGTTCCGGCGCGGATGTGACGGCATATGATCCGCACGCCCTCGCCGTCCATGCAGATGATGTTTGAAGTGGTGCTGGCCGGTGCCAGGGACGAGGCCATCGAGGGAGGGGTTGTGCCGTGGCCACGATCCCCACCGCGAAGTACGAGCCCTGGATGCGGCGGGCGCTGGAGGTGGCGCGTGCGCTCCCCGACCCCGGCGCCGACGACCCGCCGGTCGGCGCGGTGGTCTACGGCCCGGACGGGACCGAACTCGCCGCGGCCCACCACGACCGCGAGCGCACCGCCGACCCCACCGCCTACGCCGAAATCCTCGCGCTACGCCAGGCCGGCCACGCACTCGGCACCTGGCACCTCGAAGGCTGCACCCTCGTCACGACACTCGAGCCAGGTGTCATGTCCGCTGGAGCCCTCGTTCTCGCCCGCGTGCCACGCCTGGTCGTCGGTTCCTGGGACACCCACAACGGCGCGGTCTGCTCCCAGTGGGACCTCGTCCGCGACCGCCGCCTGAACCACTTCGTTGAAGTCATCCCCGAGGTGCTCAGACCCGAGTGCGACGCACTGCTCAACAGTTACCTCGACGCGCCCCGACACGCATAGACCGGCCTGCCGCATCCGTGTAGACCGGCATGACCGCGTTCGGGCTACCTGCCGCGCTCGGCCTGCTACACGCGCACCTTCACCCGGTTCGGCTGGCGGCGGTCGCGGCCGGGAGACACAGCGGCAGTTGTTGCACAGGTTCAGCGGCGGCTGTGATGGGCGTTCGGGTCTGTCGGCGGGATCGTCGCCTGGTCCACGCCGAGTTTCGTGCCGTTCCACCGAAACGTCAGGTCGGCTGTCCCGCCGGACGGGCAGCACACCTTGTCCGAGGGTTCGTACAGGTCGTAGCGCAGCACGACCGTGTTCTGCGTCGCGGACACGAATCTGATACCGGCACTCGGCTCGCTGAAGTCCTTGCCGATCATCTCGGTGCCGACGAAGAAGAACCCGAACTCCCGGGGGGTCGGGGAGCCCGCGTCCTTGCCGATGAGGACGTTGAGGGTACGGCCCTGGACGAAGCCGGCGCTGTCGATCACGGTGTAGCCCGACTGGTTCACGGTGTTCTTCGCCTCGGCAAGGGTGAGGTACCCGGATGTCGGCGACACCGACGGGCTTGTCCGCGGTGTACCGGACGCGGAGGCCGCCGATCGGACGGACGGCGTCGGGCTCGCCGTGGAACTGCGACGGGCGGTCGGCGTCCCGGTCTGTGCGGCCACTGCCAGGTCGGCCGACGACCCTGTCGAGCCCCGGCCGGTGAGCAGGGAGTCCCGGTTGCGCAGCGCCATGGCGGTGACCACACCGCCGAGGACCGCCACCGCCAGGACCGCCGCAAGCACCGCGGTGAGTGTGCCGCGCCGGCGCGGTCGCGGTGGGGTCGGCGCCCGGTCCGGCTCGTCACGGACCCGGTCGGGGGCCGGCATCGGATGCTGCGCGGCAGCCTGTGTCAGGTATGCGTCGCGGGTGTAGGCGTCTCGGCCGCGATCAGCGGGTCGCCTGCCGTGCAGGTCGTCATAGCCGCCCGTCCTGTCATAGCCGCCCGTCCCGCCATGAACGCCGGACGGTGCCGGGGCGGGTGACTGCGGCTGCGGCGGGGTCGGTGACAGCGACCACCATCGGGCAAGCGCGGTTTCGGCCGCCCGGTCGGACTCGCCCGCGTCGGCCACGTCATGTCCGACAAGCTGGGCGACGAGTTGCGCGGCGGCCGGTCGCCGCGCCGGGTCCTTGTCCAGCGCCCGGGCCAGTACCGCGGCCAGGGCGGACGGGACGTCGGTCAGGTCGGGTTCGGCGGACATGATCTGGATGGCGATCGCCTGGGGCCGGTCGCCTCGGAACGGTTGGCGGCCGGTGGCGGCGAACACCGTGCAGGCCCCCCAGGCGAAGATGTCGGCGGGCGGCCCGGCCCGCTCGCCCCGCAGCTGTTCGGGGGCCATCCAGATCAGGGTGCCGATCAGCGTGCCGGTGCGGGTGTGGTTGGCGGAATCGACCGCCCGCGCGATGCCGAAGTCGATGACCTTCGGGCCGTCCCAGGTGACCAGGATGTTGGACGGTTTGAGGTCGCGGTGGACGACGCCGGCCGCGTGGATCGCGACGAGGGCGTCGGCGAGCCCGACTGCCAGCCCGTCGAGCAGGCGTCCGGTGAAGGGACCACGCTGGGCCACTGCCTCCGTCAGGCTGCGCCCTTCGACGTACTCGGTGGCCATCCACGGGCGCGGGCCGTCGACGTCGGCGTCGAGGACCGTGGCGACCGACCCGCCGCGTACCCGCTGGGCGGCGGCCACCTCGGTGCGGAACCGGTTGCGGAACTCCGGGTCGTCGGCGAGCCCGGGGGAGGGCACCTTGACCGCCACCGGTTTGTTGTCGGCGGTGAACCCCAGGTAGACCGTGCCCATGCCGCCGGCGCCGATCCGGCTCTGTAGCCGGTACGGGCCGACCCGATCCGGGTCGTCGGTGGACAGTGGTTGGAGCACGTCTTCCCCCTCCGCGCCGCCCGCATCGCGGATCGGCGGACGGCGCCCTCGATTGTCCCCGATGCCCTGCCGGTGGGTGGCGGCACATCGCCGATCGCGGTCGGGTATTCGACAGCTTCCGGTTTGGACGAAAATATTTTCTTGAAGTCCGAGCTATGGGTGTCGTATCTTTCTCGTTGGAGGGAATCGACGTCATATTTCACGGCTCTTGGCTGGGGTTCCGGCAGGGATGCACGGAAAGGGGAGCAGGATGTCGAGCACGCCTGCGACGGTGGCCGCGTGGCCGCGGACCGGCCAGACCGCTGGGACCGGCCAGACCGGTCCGAGCGCCCGGAATCCGGTCACCGCCGTCCCGACCTACACTCCGGTCCCCCCGCATGACGTGCTGGAGGTACTCGGCCGCCATGTCCTCACCGACGGGTTCGACCTGGTCCTAGACCTCGAACGCAGCCGCGGCAGTTGGCTGGTGGACGCCCGCGACGGCCGGCGCTATCTGGACCTCTACAGCTTCTTCGCGTCGGCGCCGCTGGGGATCAACCCGCCGGAGCTGGTCGGCGACCCCGACTTCCTCGCTGAACTCACCACGGCGGCCGTCAACAAACCGGCCAACCCCGACATCGCCACCGCCGCCTACGCGGGATTCGTCGAGATCTTCGCCCGGGTCCTCGGCGACCCGCAACTGCCCCACCTGTTCTTCGTCGAAGGCGGGGCGCTCGCCGTCGAGAACGCGCTGAAATGCGCCTTCGACTGGAAGAGCCGCCATAACGAGCAGGCCGGCCGGTCCGGTGCGCTCGGCACGCGGGTCCTGCACCTGCGGCACGCCTTCCACGGCCGCAGCGGTTACACGCTGTCCGTCACCAACACCGACCCGGTCAAGACCGACCGTTTTCCCATCTTCGACTGGCCGCGGATCGACACGCCGTCGGTCATGTTCCCGCTGGACGCCCGCGGGCTCGCCGACCTGGCGGATGCAGAGGCACGGGCACTGGCGCAGGCGCAGGCCGCGTTCGCCCGTCATCCTCATGACATCGCCTGTTTCCTGGCCGAGCCGATCCAGAGCGAGGGCGGTGACAACCATCTGCGGGCGCAGTTCCTCGCCGTGATGGAACGCCTCTGCCACGATCACGACGCGCTGTTCGTCCTCGACGAGGTGCAGACAGGGGTTGGGATCACCGGCTCGGCCTGGGCGTACCAGCAGCTGGGGTTGCACCCCGATGTTGTCGCGTTCGGTAAGAAGGTGCAGGTCGGCGGGGTGATGGCAGGCCGGCGGGTGGACGAGGTGGCGGGTAACGTCTTTCGGGTCGCAGGGCGGATCAACTCGACCTGGGGAGGCGGGCTGGTCGACATGGTCCGGTCCCGGCGGATGCTGGAGGTCATGGAGTCGGCCGGGCTGTTCGCTCGGGCCGGTGAACTCGGCCGCGCTCTGCTGACCGGCCTGTGGGAGCTTGCCCGTCGGTATCCGTCGCTGGTGTCAAACCCCCGGGGACGCGGTCTGCTGTGCGCGATCGACCTGCCTTCGTCCGCGATCCGCGACGAGGTCGTACGCCGGTTGCGCACCGAGGAGCACACCCTCGTCCTGCCCTCGGGTTCGCGGGCGTTGCGGTTCCGGCCCGCGCTCACGGTGTCCGCGGCCGAGCTCTCCCTCGGCGTGGACGCACTCGGGCGGGTGCTGTCTCGTATCCCGACCAGGTGACGAGGCGGTTGTGGCCGAGCTGGTTGTGGCCGAGCTGGCGTGAATCGTGACTACGGTGAGGTCATTGTGACTGTGGTGAGGTCGTCGAGCTACCGGGTGGAGCCTGCCGGACGGGCGCCCGACTCCGAGCGCCCAGTGATCCTTTCGACCAACCCGGCGTGCCTCGACGAGGTGGTCGCCGAGGTCGTCCTTGCCGGTCCAGCCGAGCTGCGCGACGCCTGCGCTCTCGCGCGCGACGCCCAGCCCGGCTGGGCGGACGTGCCCGCTCCGGTCCGCGGAACCGTGATCGCGAACCTGTGCCGCCTCGTCGAGGAGAACGCCGAGGCGTTGGCCCGGTTGGTGACCCGTGAGGTCGGCAAACCCATCGCCGAGGCCCGTGGTGAGGTGGCGGAGGTCATCGATACCTGCCGCTTCTTTCTCGGTGAGGGCCGCCGCCTCTACGGTGAGACCGTGCCGTCGGAAATGCCCGACAAGCAGCTGTTCACCTTCCGGGAGCCCGTCGGGGTCATGGCGGTGATCACCGCGGGGAACTTCCCGGTGGCGGTGCCGTCCTGGTACATCGTCCCGGCGCTGCTGTGCGGCAACACCGTGGTGTGGAAGCCGGCGGTCTATGCGGCCGCGTGCGCGCAGGCGTTCACCGAACTGATCCGCCACGCCGGGGTGCCCGCCGGGGTGGCGGGCCTGGTACCTGCCGAGGGCGTGGAGACGTTCACCGGCCTGGAGCGGGCGCTGGACGCACGCCTCGTCGACAAGGTCGGCTTCACCGGCTCCACCGAGGTCGGGCGGATGATCGGTGAGTTGTGCGGCCGGCACCTGCAGACCCCCTGCCTGGAACTGGGCGGGAAGAACCCGATGGTGGTCGCGCCCGACGCGGACCTCGACGCGGCCGTCGCCGGGGCGGTGTTCTCCGGGTTCGGCACGGCCGGGCAGCGGTGCACCTCACTCGGGACGGTGATCGTGCACGCCTCGGTGCACGACCAGTTCGTCGAACGGTTCACGGCCGCGGTCGAGGCGGCGAGGATCGGTGACCCGTTCGCGGACGTCCTGTACGGACCGCTACTGGACCTGCGGTTCGCCGACGGTTTCGAGCGCACCCTCGGGCTCATCCGTGATCATCACCGGGTTGCGGGGTCCTCGGCGGTCGGGCGGGTGGACGCGGCCCGTCCACGTGACGGGTTCGCCGGGGTTGCCGAGACCGGGCTCTACTACCATCCGGTGATCCTTGACGGTGTGCGGCCCGGTGACGAGGTGTTCGACGAGGAGACGTTCGGCCCGATCGTCGGCGTGACCACCTACCGGCATCTGGACGAGGCGATCGAGCTCGCGAACGCCCCCGGCTACGGACTGTCCTCGTCGATCTACACCAGTGACCCGCGGACGGTGTTCCGGTTCCGCCGGGGGATCAGTGCCGGCATGGTCAGCGTGAACAACTCGACGTCTGGGGCTGAGGCGCATCTGCCGTTCGGGGGCAACGGCCGGTCCGGCAACGGCAGCCGTCAGTCGGGACGTTGGGTGCTCGACCAGGTCACCCGGTGGCAGGCGGTCAACTGGGACTACTCCGGCCACCTGCAGAAGGCGCAGATGGACACGGCGATCCCCGCCGCCGACCTCACCTTCCGCCTCCCGCCTCCCTGAAGGGGCCAGCCGGTCGCCGAGAGGCTCAGCCGGGGTCACCCGGCGAGCGGACGGGAAGGCCTGCGTCCCGGGCGGCGGAGGCCAGGCGGTGGTCGTAGGTGACGAAAGCGGTCAGCGCCTCCGCGAGGCGTAGCGCGGCAGCGAGATGGATCGCGTCGAGGGAGCGGACCTGTGGATCGGCGACGATACCGGCATGGTCGAGCAACGGCCGCTCCAGCTCGACCTGATCCAGCTGGTCGACCAGTTCGACGGCCGAAGCGTGCAACTGGGAGTCCTTCGGCGCCGCACGGCGCACGACCCGCATCACCTCGGTCCGGGTCAGGGCGGCGGTCACATACGGATAGGCGGCGTGCGCGGCGAGGAATGCCTGGAGTGCCGGGGTCTCTGTCTCGGTGAGGAGTAACTTCACCAGCGCGCAGGAGTCAAGATAGATCATCGATCGTCCTCGCCGCGCATCTCTGCCAGGACCTCGGACAGCGGCGGAACATCCGGGCGCGGTGGCAACGGCCGCCATCCGGCCAGACCGCCCCGACCCGGATGCAGAGCACCCGTGGCGATCAGTTCCTCCCGGGCCTGCTGCGAGGGTCCAGGAGGGATGAGAAGAGCAACCAGCCGCCCCCGCTCGGTGATCTCGACAGTCTGCCCCTCCTTGATTCTCTCGATCACCCGCGAGGCGTTGTGCTGCAGTTCTCGTACTCCGACGCGCACCACCATGACGCACATGCTAACTCGTAATGTGCGCTGGATCCGGTGCTGTACCGGTCCCGCCGCTCCAGGCTGTCGGCCAGGTACTCGGGTCAGGCGACGGCGGACGCGCCGAGCAGGGCCTTGAGGTCGCCCATGAGCGCGGGGGTGCGCTGGACCTTGTAGGCATCGTCCAGGCGCAGCAGCGTCGTACGGGTGGGGGACTGCAGACGCAGGTGCACCTCGGTGGTACCCGGATGGGTGCCGAGGACCTCCCGCAGCCGGTCGACGGTGGGCGGGTTCACCCGGGACGTCGGCAGGGTGATCACTATCGGCGGGCTGAGCGCATGCTCGCTGAGATCCGGGATGGTCAGCTCGGACGCGACCAGCCGCGGGGCGTCCTCCCGCTTGTCCAACCGGCCCTTGACGAACACGACCGCGTCCTCGGCGAGCTGGGTGGCGCAGGACTCATAGGTCGCCGGGAAGAACATCACCTCCAGGCCGCCCTCAAGGTCCTCGACGGTGGCCAGTGCCCACAGCTTGCCCTGCTTGGTGACCTTCCGGGTCAGACTGGAGATGATCCCGCCGATGGTCAGCACCGCGCCGTCGGGGTAGTCGTCGCCGACCAGCGACGCGATGCCGCAGTCGGCCTTGGCCGCGAGGATGTGCTCGACGCCGGCCAGCGGGTGGTCGGAGACATAGAGACCGAGCATGTCCCGTTCGTGGGACAGCAGCATGGCCTTGTCCCACTCCTGGTCGGAGAACTCCTGCACCCCGAACACGGGGGTGGACGGCCCGTCGTCCATCGCGAACAGGTCGAACTGGCCTTCCGCGGTCTTGCGCTTGACCGCGATGACCGCCTCGACGGCCTGTTCGTGGCGTTCGGCCAGACCTCGGCGGGTGTGCCCGAGCGCGTCGAACGCGCCGGATTTGATCAGTGACTCGATGGTCCGCTTGTTGCAGACGACCGCGTCGACCTTGTCCAGGAAGTCGGGGAACGACACGAAGCGCGGCTTCGACCGTCGGGTCCGAATGACTGACTCCACGACGTTCGCGCCGACATTGCGGATGGCGCCGAGCCCGACCCTGATCTCACGGTCGCCGCGGGCGGTGTAGCCGGCATCGGATTCGTTGACGTCCGGTGGAAGAACCCGGATGCCCATCCGTCGGCATTCGTTCAGGTAGATCGCGCTCTTGTCCTTGTCGTCCCGCACGGAGGTCAGCAGCGCCGCCATGTACTCGGCGGGGTAGTTCGCCTTGAGGTAGGCCGTCCAGTAGGAGACCAGGCCGTAGCCGGCGGTGTGGGCCTTGTTGAACGCGTAGTCGGAGAACGGGACGAGGATGTCCCACAGCATCCGGATTGCCGCGTCGGAGTACCCGTTCTCCTTCATCCCCGCGGAGAACGGCACGAACTCCTTGTCGAGGATCTCCTTCTTCTTCTTGCCCATGGCGCGGCGTAGCAGGTCGGCGCCACCGAGGCTGTAGCCGGCGACGCGCTGGGCGATGGCCATGACCTGTTCCTGGTAGACGATCAGGCCGTAGGTCGTGTCCAGGACGTCCGCGAGTGGCGCGGCCAGTTCCGGATGGATCGGGGTGACCTCCTGCTGGCCGTTCTTGCGCATCGCGTAGTTGATGTGGGAGTTCGCGCCCATGGGCCCGGGCCGGTACAGCGCGAGGACGGCGGAGATGTCCTCGAAGTTGTCCGGGCGCATCAGGCGGAGCAGCGAGCGCATCGGCCCGCCGTCGAGCTGGAACACTCCCAGAGTGTCACCGCGGGCGAGTAGTTCGTAGGCGGCCTTGTCGTCCAGGGACAGAGCGAGCAGATCGACCTTTGTCTCCCTGTTCGCCTCGATACCGCGCACCGCGTCGTCGATGACGGTCAGGTTGCGCAGGCCGAGAAAGTCCATTTTCAGCAGGCCGAGGGTTTCGCAGGTCGGGTAGTCGAACTGCGTGATGATCGCGCCGTCGGCGTCGCGACGCCAGACCGGGATGTGCTCGACGATCGGCTCGGCCGACATGATCACCCCAGCCGCATGCACCCCGGCCTGACGGATCAGCCCCTCGAGGCCCTTGGCGGTGTCGATGATCTTACGGATCTCCGCGTCCGATTCGTACAGTCCCCGGATCTCCCCGGCCTCGCTGTACCGCGGGTGGGCCGGGTCGAAGATCCCGGACAGCGGGATGTCCTTGCCCATGACCGCGGGTGGCATCGCCTTGGTGATACGGTCACCCAGCGCGTACGGGTAGCCCAGCACCCGGCTGGAGTCCTTGATGGCGGCCTTCGCCTTGATGGTGCCGTAGGTGACGATCTGGGCGATGCGGTCCTCGCCCCACTTCTCGGTGACGTACCGGATGACGTCACCCCGCCGGCGTTCGTCGAAGTCGATGTCGATGTCGGGCATGGAGACGCGGTCGGGATTGAGGAACCGTTCGAACAGCAGCCCGTGCGGGATCGGGTCGAGGTCGGTGATGCCGAGCGCGTAGGCGACCATGGAACCTGCGGCGCTGCCCCGGCCGGGGCCGACCGGGATTCCCTGGCTCTTCGCCCACATGATGAAATCGGCGACAACGAGGAAATAGGACGGGAAACCCATCGTGAGAATGATGCCGATCTCGTACTCGACACGCTCGCGGTGTTCATCGGTGAGCCCGTCCGGGAACCGGCGGGCCATACCGGCCCAGACCTCCTTACGGAACCACGACTCCTCGGTCTCACCCGCGGGGACGGGAAAGCGTGGCATGAGGTTCCGTTTGTCGAACATTCCGGCGGTGTCGACCCGCTCGGCAATGAGAAGAGTGGTCTCGCAGCCTTCCCGCCAGACGTCGCTGGTATCGATGGCATGCATTTCCTGGGTGCTCTTCAGATAATATCCGGAACCTTCGAACTGGAAGGCGGGCGAGGTCACCGTCGAGGCGGTCTGCACGCACAGCAGGGCGGCATGCGTGTCGCGTTCGGATTCGTAGGTGTAATGCGAGTCGTTCGTCACCACGAACCGCATGCCGAGTTTGCGGGCGATGTCCACCAGCCCGTCACGGACCCGGCGTTCGATCTCGATGCCGTGGTCCATGATCTCGCAGAAAAAATTGTCCTGACCAAAGATGTCCTGGTATTCCGCAGCCGCTTCGAGGGCGGCATCGAACTGGCCGAGCCGGAGCCGGGTCTGGACCTCGCCCGAAGGACATCCGGTGGTGGCCATGAGACCATCTGCGTGCTCGGCTATGATTTCGCGGTCCATGCGAGGCCATTTGATGTAGTGGCCCTCGATGGACGCGCGGGAGTCGAGTTTGAACAGATTGTGCAGGCCTTCGGCGTTGCGTGCCCACATCGTCATGTGGGTGTAGGAGCCGCCACCGGAGACGTCGTCGCTCTTCTGGTGGGGCTCGCCCCAGCGTACGCGTTGCTTGAGCAGCCGGGACGCGGGCGCCACATACGCCTCCACCCCGATGACGGGTGTGATCCCCGCCGCGGTCGCCTGTTTGTAGAAGTCGTAGGCGCCGTACATGTAGCCATGGTCAGTGATGGCCACGGCCGACATGTTGTGACGACCGCATTCCCTGAACAGGTCCTTCAACCGTGCGGCGCCGTCGAGCATCGAGTATTCGGTGTGAACGTGCAGGTGAACAAAGGAGTCGGACACGCCGTCGGACCTTCCCGCGTGCGCGGCACGCCTGTCGCGTCGGTGAAGTTTCAGGGCCTGTCCGCCGAGCCTAGCCCGGTCGTCCGACAGGTCTCGGACGGCCACGGTTGTGTCAGCCCGGGGTGACCGACCGTGCGTACACGTAGGGGCTCGGCTCGGATCACGGCCGGCCGGACCGTCAACCAGGTATCGACGGGCACCGGCGCAGCACACGGCCGGCCCAAGTCAGGGTCAATGTCGATACGCATGAGCATTGTCACCTACTGCCGGCTGATTGCCCCGAACGCAGACTCGATATCTTTTGGTGACATGCCCGTCATGTGCCCTTACAGGTCGGTGGCGTGCGCATCTTTGTTGTTCTGGAGGGGAGCACGACGGATGTCGGAGCAGGATGAGCCGGTTCGCTCGAAGTCGCCGGGGCTGCGCTCAGGTCAGTGGGCAGCATCGGGCGGGGAGATCGACGATCAGGTGGACGCCACGGTCGAGTCGTGGACGATCGTGCGTTCGGTGGCAAACCCGTCCCGCCTGCGGCTCGGAACGGCGCAGGGTGCGGAGTCGACCGGTGTGACCGTGGGAGCCTGACCCGGTTCCGCCCGGTTCGGAACCGGGCCAGGGCAAGCCTCGCGCGGCAGACAGAAGGCCGTGGCACCGAACCAGTCGGTGCCACGGCCTTCAACGCTGCGGTGGAACTCCCCTACGCGGTCGTTGCGCTGGGTGTCGGTTCGGTGGAGGCAGGACCCGACGAGGAGTCGGACGGGGAACCCTGCGGCGCAGCCGAGCGGCGGGTCCCACGGCGCGGCTGGTCCGACCCGCGGGCGGACGAACCACCGCGGGACCCGGGCGAACCCCACTGCCTGTCGCCCCACTGCTTGTCCGGAGTCCGGCGGGAACCGCCGGCCGAACGTCCCTGGAACGGCACCCGGGTCGACGCGGTCGGTGCCGAGACTGCGGAGCGTTGCTGCTGCGGGGGGATCCGGGGTGCGGGAGGTCCGGCAAGGCGCGTCACGACCTCGTCGTCCGCGTCGACGCGCTCCGGCTGGGCGTCGCTACCGGCGGCACGCAGCAGCGCGCGGACCAGCCCACGCTCCTCGGGGAGTGAGACGAGCACGTCGGCGCCACTGGCTCCGGCCCGCGCGGTACGCCCGCCGCGGTGCTGGTAGGTCTTCGAGTCGGTGGGCAGCCCGGCGTGCACGACGATGTCGACCCCGTCGACGTGGATGCCCCGCGCCGCCACGTCTGTGGCGACCAGGACCCGGTGGATACCGTCGGCGAATCCGGCGAGCGCCCGGGTACGGGCGTTCTGCGCCATCCCGCCGTGCAGCGGCTGGGCCGGGACACCGGAGCGGGTGAGCTGCTCGGCGAGCCGGTCGGCGCCCCGCTGGGTACGCGCGAACACCAGGGTCCGACCGGAGCCGCCGGCAAGGGCGGTGACCAGGCGGGTATGGGCTGCCGGGTCGGCGGCCTCAAGAGCGTGCCGGGACAGCGTCGAGACCTGCGCGGTCTCCGAGTCGACGGCGACGAGCACCGGCTCCGGCAGGTACTGGCGGACCAGCACCTCGACCTCACGGTCGAGGGTCGCCGAGAACAGCAGCCGCTGGCCGCCCGCGGGGGTTGCGTCCAGCAGCGCCCGCACCGCCGGCAGGAATCCGAGGTCGCACATGTAGTCGGCCTCGTCCAGCACTGTGATCGCGACGTCCGCCAGGGAACAGGCGCCACGTTCGATCAGGTCGGTGAGGCGTCCGGGCGTGGCCACGACGATGTGCACTCCACGCCGCAGCGAGTTGATCTGGCGGGAGATGGACGTTCCGCCGTACACCGCGCGCAGGCGCAGGCCCAGCGGCTTGGCAAGCGGGTCGAGCGCGTCGTGGACCTGCTGGGCGAGCTCCCGGGTCGGAACGAGGATCAGACCGCGGGGGCATCCCGGTGTGACCGCGCGGTTCTTTGAAAGCTCCGCGAGCATCGGCAGGCCGAAACCGAGGGTCTTGCCGGATCCGGTGCTTGCACGGCCGAGCACGTTCTCACCGGCGAGAACGTCGGGCAGGGTCGCGGCCTGTACCGGGAACGGGGCCATGATCCCCTGCCGGGCAAGGGCGGAGACGAGGGAGGAGGGCAGGCCCGCTTCCGCGAAGGAGCTGACCGGCGGGCGTGGTTCGCGGGTCGGCAGTGCCGGGCGGGCGGGTGCACCGGACCGGCTCGGTCCGTTCTGCTTGCCGCTCGGACGATTTCCGTTGCGACCGCGGTAGGCGGCGCCTCGTGCGGGCCGGGAACGGCGGCGGGCAGGGGAGGGCTGAGTGTCACCGTGCTGAGACAGGGTTCTTCCGTCCGTCGTGTGGAGGTCGCCGCGTGGATGCGTCGGCGATCATGTGGCAGCGGTCATGCGTCCGGGCAGGGCCGCGTCACCAGAGCATGAGCGAGGCAGACCCCCGGACTCACACCAACCTGCTGTCACACGGACCTCGAGTGTGCGGTTCGGAAACCACACACCATGGACGGCCTGGGGCCGCCAGCGGTTTCAGGGTACACCGATCACGACCACGGGTGCCGGCCGGCGCACCCACCAGCGGTGAGACGTCGGGCACGCCGCCGATCCTGCGCCCGTGCCGTCGATCCTGCGCCCGTACCGCCTCCTACGAGCGGGCCGCTGGTCGTGACATGGTCACAGCAGCAGGTTGGTCAACAACTGGATGACGAGCCCGGCGAGCGCGCCGACGACCGTCCCGTTGATCCTGATGTACTGCAGGTCGCGACCTACGTGGAGCTCGACCTTGACGGCGGTCTCGGTCGGTTCCCAGCTCGTGACCGTGTCGCTGATCACGCCTGTGATGTCGGACCGGTACCGGTTGACCAGCCACGCGATGATCTCGGTGGCCGCGCCGTCCACGGTTGCCTGCAACTGCGGTTCGGTGGTCAGACGCCCGCCGAGCGCCGCCACCTCGTCGGTGATCCGCGCCCGTAGGGCGCTGTCGGGGTCGCCGGCGATGTCGGTCAGAATCGACCTGGTGGCGTTCCACATGGTTGCCACCGCCTGGTGGACCTCCGGATGGTCGCGGATCCGCTCCTTGAACTTCTCCAGCCGTTCCGCCGTCGCAGGGTCGGTGCGCAGCTGCTCGGCGAACCGGGAGAGGAAGTCGTCCAGCGCCCGGCGCACTCGGTGGTCCGGATCCGCGCGGATCTCGCCGACGAACCGCAGCGCCTCGGCGTAGGCTCGGGCCGCGATGGCCTCATCCAGGAACTTCGGCGACCATGACGGCGCCTGATGGGTCACGATCCGTAGCACCATGTGCGGGTTGTCGTGCAGCCAGGTCTCCGCCTGGACCACGATCAGGTCCACGAGGCGGTGGTGCAGACGGCCGTCCACTATCCGGCCCAGCGCAGTGCCGGCGGCCGGCGCCCACGGGCGGTCGATGACCCGACTGAGAATCGTCTTCTCCACCACCTCCAGCATCACCTCGTCCCGGATGCCGGAGATCGCGCCGACCAGCCGGGTGGACGCCTGCGCGGTGACCCGTTCGGCGTGGCGGCGCTCACCGAGCCAGGTACCGAGCCGTACGGCCACGCCGAGGCTCGCGACCTTCTCCCGGATCACCGGCTCGGCCAGGAAGTTCTCGGCGACGAACCGTTCGAGACTGCGGCCGAGATCGTCCTTGCGGTTCGGGATGACCGCCGTATGCGGGATGGGCAGCCCCAACGGCCGGCGGAACAGTGCGGTCACGGCGAACCAGTCGGCCAGCGCGCCCACCGTTCCCGCCTCCGCGGCGGCCCGGACATAGCCCGCCCACACCGGCCCGCCACCGGACTCCCACCGCCAGAAGACGATGTAGACGGCTACCACGAAAACCAGCAGCCCGGTCGCGATCGTCCGCATCCGCCGCAGCCCGCGTCGCAGTTCCGTGTCGCTGCCCGAGGCCGGGTCCGGTCGTACGGGCATCGTCCTCCGTTCAGCTGACCGCCCCGTTCAGGTGGCCGTCCCGCCGGTGGGAACCGGCCTCGTCGAATGATCCGTGTCCAACGGTACGGCGGCCGGCGTCGGGCGACGTCCCTGCGCCAGTGACCACCACGAGACGGTCAGCACCCCCAGCAGAGCACAGTAGGCGCCGACCACCCGGCCCGGGTCGCCGTGGGCCGTCGCGAGCAGCTTCACCGCGACGCCGGTGGCAAGGGCGGCAATGCCGAACGCGGCGGTGGTCATGGCGAACGCGGCGGTGGTCATCGAACTTCTCGGGGGCACGGGTCCGCCCGCCGGCGACCCGCGCCGTGCCGGCCCCCGCACGACACGCACCAGGCTGGGAGCGGCGAGCAGCCCCACCACCACCCCACCGACAACGAAACCGGTCAGGTCGGTCCGGTGCGGGGTGACGACAAACCAGCTCAACACGGTGAAGGCGGTGAGCGACGTGCCGGGTCCGGGTGCGCTGACCAGCAGCGGAACGATGAGCAACAGCAGATAGTGGCTCCACACGATGGGTGAGGCCACGAGCGCGGCGGCGAGCGTGCCCGCATACAGCACCCGCTCGTCCGCGGTGCGGCGAAAACGCAGCCAGCATGCGGCGAGCAGGCCCGCGGCCACCGTCCGGGCGGCCCAGGTCGCCACACCGAAACCGACACCGGTGTTGACCAACAGACCGGTGAGGCTGAGCCCGAGCGGGGCCTCCTTGCGGGCGAGCACCGTCAGCATGCTCAGATAGGTGTGGGTGCCGACCGGGCTCGTCGCTTCGGCGACGCCGAACAGCACCACGATGCCGGCCGCCGCGACCGCGCCGGCCCGCATCCGCCGGGTCAGGACCAGCCACAGCCAGATCGGCGCGAGGAACAGCTTCGCGTAGATGACGGCGGCCGCGAGCAGCCCCGCGGCTACCGGCCTCTCCCGGTAGCGCCACAGCGCGGCAAGACCGAGGAACAGCACGGCGTTGAGCGTCCCCATCTGCAGCCCGGTGATGGTGCACGACGCCATCGCCACCAGCGCATACGTCCGTCCGTCGCGCGCGCCGGCCAGCCGGGTGCCTCCGAACAGCGCACCTGTCGAAAGCGCGATGAACACCGATGCGCCGAGCCGGCCGAGCCAGGCGAGCGGGACGAATCCGAAGGCCATCAGGTACGGGTAGACGTAGGCGAATCCGGAGTAGACCTCGGCGGAGCCGGGCGGCGGGTAGGGGTCGTGCCCATGCCCGACGGCGGCGCCCGCACGCAGGAACACCTCGACGTCGTAGTGGGGGAGCGGCGCGATGTAGACCGTCCAGATCACTGTGACCAGCGCCGCGAGCGCCACCGCCGGGAACAGGCCCGACCGTGGCCGCGTGTCCTGCAACGCCCTCAACATCCGCAAGTCGTCACCATTCGCAACCTGTCGGCACCGGCAACCTGTCGGCACCGGACCCGTTCCATCGACTCTCCGACATCGGGAGCTCTTACGGCGCGGCCGACCCGACGTTTCTCAACCCGCACCATGATGGTGCCTTGGGCGTCGCGATCGGGCTGCCGGTGGTTGTCGGGCTCATTCTGATGAAGTAGACTAAGTCCATGACTAAGCCCGCGATCCGGGTCGGCGTGCACGAGGCGAAGACCCGGTTGTCCGAGCTCCTGCGCGCGGTGGCCGGAGGCCAGGAGGTCGACATCCTGCGCAGCGGTGAACCGGTAGCCAAAATCGTTCCTTTCGCACCGCGGAACCTGCGCGCCGTCGGTTTCGACGAGGGGCGGTTCACCGTCCCAGACGATTTCGACGCCCCGCTGCCTGCCGAGGTGGAGGACTCCTTCTACCGGTGAGCCGTTACCTGCTCGACACGCAGGTGTGGCTCTGGCTGCTTGCCGAACCACGGCGCCTGCGTGACGACGTCTGTGACCTGCTGGCCGACGCCGCGAACGAGATCCTGCTGTCCGCCGCCAGCAGCTGGGAGATCTCCATCAAATACCGGCTGGGCAAGCTGGTCCTCCCCGAACCGCCACGCAGCTACGTGCCGGACCGGATGCGGCGCTCAGGTACGACTCCGCTCGCCATCGAGCATGACCACGTGCTGCGCGTGGCGGAGCTACCGGACCATCACCGGGATCCGTTCGACCGGCTGCTGGTCGCGCAGGCCCAGACACTGGACATCCCGCTGGTCACCGCCGATACTCAGCTGCAGGCCTACGACGTCACAACCCTGCGCGCCTGACGCGCCGGCCGTACGCCATCTGTTCACATCCGGGTTCGACACCGCCACGGACTGGCCATCGTCAAAGGCTGTGGCTACCGCCGCCGAACCTGGAATGATCGTTACCGATATCCGGATGCATCGCCGCCGACGAACGGTCCGGCGTTGGTCGGCATTTGTTGATCGCTGTGAATTTGTCATTCAGTACGCAAAAATCACGACTCTGCGTACACGGAAACAAAGTCATGGTGATCAGTGGTCTCGTCCTCGATCTTCTCGTGCAGGAGGGTCTCTCGATGTCAGCGCGGGTCAGCGCAGGTCAGCGCGGGTTGACCCGGGTCGACCCGCCGACGACGCCGGCGTCGCGCAGCTTCGTCACCTCGTCCGGTGAGAAGCCCCAGCCGGCGAGCACCTCGGCGGTCTGCTCACCGGGCAGCGGCGGCACCGCGCCGAGCTCCGCCGGGGTGCGGCTGAAGCGCGGTGCCGGCGCCGGCTGCACCACGCCATCCCGCTCGACGAAGGTTCCCCGCGCCTGGATGTGCGGATGCCGCGGGGCCTCGGTGAACGACAGCACTGGCGCGACGCAGGAGTCCGTGGCCAGCAGCAGATCGGCCCATTCGTCGCGGGTCCTGGTCCGGAACACGGCGGCGAAGCGTTCCTTGAGCGCGGGCCAGTGGGCCGGGTCCTCCCGCGACGGCAGGTCGTCGGTGGACAGGCCCAGGCGGTGGACCAGCTCGTCGTAGAACGGCCCCTCCAACGCGCCGACTGCGACAAACCGGCCGTCCGAGGTTTCGTACACCTCGTAGTAGGGGGCGCCGGTGTCGGCGAAGTTCGTGCCGGGCTCGTCGCGCCAGCGTCCCTGGGCGAGCAGGCCGTGGAACAGGGTCGTGAGCAGCGCGGTGCCGTCCACCATGGCCGCGTCCACGACCTGGCCTT
Source organism: Frankia sp. Cppng1_Ct_nod (assembly GCF_920656135.1). Classification (NCBI taxonomy): domain Bacteria; kingdom Bacillati; phylum Actinomycetota; class Actinomycetes; order Frankiales; family Frankiaceae; genus Frankia; species Frankia sp. Cppng1_Ct_nod. The sequence goes on from NZ_CAKKTK010000045.1 coordinate 24,656, forward strand.
TCCCGGACGTGCGCGCCTCCAGCAGGGCGCAGACGACCCCGAAGGCAAGCAGCATCCCGCCGCCGCCGAAGTCACCGACGAGGCTCAGCGGTGGAACCGGCCGGTCCCCGCCGCGGCGGAAGTTGTTCAGCGCCCCGGCGAGCGCGATGTAGTTGATGTCATGGCCGGCGGTCCGCGCGAGCGGACCGTCCTGCCCCCACCCGGTCATCCGGGCGTAGACCAGCCGGGCGTTGCGGGCGAGGCACACGTCCGGCCCGAGGCCCAACCGTTCCATCGCTCCCGGACGGAACCCTTCGACCAGAACGTCCGCGGACTCCACCAGCCGCAGGAGCGTGTCCTGGCCGGCGGGATTCTTCAGGTCGAGGGCGACCGACCGCCGACCGCGGTCCATCGCGTAGCGGCGCGGGTCGGCCTGTCGTCTGCTGGCCTCGTAGTCCCCGCCGGCGGGGGTACGGACGAGCCGGTCCACCCGCACGACGTCCGCGCCCATGTCGGCGAGCAGCATCGCCCCGAACGGCGCCGGCCCGAGCCCCGCCATCTCCAACACCCGCACGCCCGCGAGTGGACCGGTCATGCGCGTCTCCTCGTCACAGTGGCCCCGCCTTATGGCTGACTTATCTCAATGATAGTGATGTACGGTGTCGCCGGTCCCGCGGTGACCCAGGAGGCGCGATGAGTACGGAACCGGCCGATACACCACCAGGCGCCACGGCAACGGGCGACGCCGACGAGTCTGTCGTCGTGAGCTGGCCCCGGCCGTCGGTGGCGCAGGTCACCCTGTCCCGGCCCGGGCGGCTCAACGCCCTCACCTTCGCGATGGTCGAGGAACTCTCCGACACGTTCGCGCGGCTCGGTACCGGCGGACGGGCGCGCGTGATCGTGCTCACCGGGGCCGGCCGCGCCTTCTGCGCGGGTCTGGACCTCGCCGGACACGTCCAGAGCACGATGACCCGGCGTCGTGGGCCGGCGGAGCGCCTGCGTGGGCAGGAGCGTTTCGCCGCCATGGTGCGGACCATCCGCGCGATCCCGCAGCCTGTCGTCGCCGCGGTCAACGGCGCGGCAGCCGGCGCCGGCATGGCCCTCGCCCTCGCCGCGGACGTGCGGGTAGCTGCCGCCTCCGCACGTTTCCACGTCGCCGCAGTCAAGATCGGACTGTCCGCGGGGGAGTGCGGTATCAGTTACCACCTGCCCCGCTACGTCGGCTCGTCGCGGGCCTTCGAGATCATGCTCACCGGACGGCCGGTGGACGGCGCCGAGGCGGACCGGATCGGCCTGGTCTCCCGGGTGGTCGACGACGCCGACCTGCTCGACCGTACGCTGGACACCGCCGAGGCCATCTGCTCCAACAGCCCCTTCGCCGTGGCGATGACCAAGAAAATCATGTGGGCGAACCTCGAGGCGGGATTCGACGCGGCCATCGAGCTGGAGAACCGGACCCAGATCCTTGCCTCCATGACGGCGGATTCCGCCGAGGCCATGCAGGCGTTCATCGAAAAGCGCCCGCCCGTCTTCACTGGAGAGTGACGCCCGTGGAACACGACCCCAGCCGCTACGAACAGATCCTCTACACCGTCGACGAGAACGTCGCCACGATCACACTCAACCGTCCTGAACAGCGCAACACCGTCACCTACCGGGTCCTCGACGAACTGATCGACGCCTTCACCCGGGCCGGGGCGGACGACGACGTCCGCGCGGTCGTGGTCACCGGTGGCAGCGGGCGTTTCTTCTCGGCCGGCACCGACTTGTCCAGCGGCGACGGGTTCAACGCCGCCTCGGCGGGCTTCAAACCACTGCGCGGCGGCACCAGGGACGTCGGCGGGGAGCTGGCCCTGCTGATCTACGACCTGCCCAAGCCGGTGATCGCCGCGGTGAACGGGACCGCGGTCGGGATCGGCATCACCATGATCCTGCCGATGGACGTGCGCATCGCCGCGGACGACGCCCGCTTCGGTCTGCCCTTCGCCCGGAGGGGGATCATCCCGGAGTCGTGCGCGAGCTTCTTCCTGCCGCGGATCGTCGGGATCTCACGGGCGGTCGAATGGGCGGTCACCGGTCGGATCTTCGAAGCGTCGGAGGCGCTGGACGCGGGCCTCGTGCACCAGCTCCTGCCCGCGGCCGACGTGCTGCCCCGGGCGCGGGAGATCGCCATCGAGATCGCACGCAACACCTCGGCGGTGTCGGTCGCTCTCACCCGCCAGCTGATGTGGAAGCTCCTTGACGCTGACCATCCCATCGAGGCGAACCGGTTGGAGTCCCAGGCACTGCTCGCGCTCGGCCGGATGGCCGACGTCGCGGAGGGGGTCGCGGCGTTCCGGGAGAAACGGCCACCCGCCTTCACGCTGCGTCCCGGGCGTGATCTGCCCGGGTTCTACCCATGGTGGACGACCCCGCCGTTCGAGGATCCGTCGTTCGGGGATCCGAAGCCCGAGCCACCCGTCTGACGGGTGGCGGCTGCGGACGGCCCTGCGGGTCCGATCCCGACCCGCCCGACCCGCCCGACCCGCATGGCCTAAAGCACAGGTCCGGCCTGCCCGCGAGGACCAATGGTGGTCGGCGGGCAAATACCATTGAGGGCGTGCAGGTCCGTGACCGTTCCCGCGTCCCCTGTCCTCCCCGCCACCACCGCTACCACCACCGCCACCTCGGCCGGTGACGGTCATTCCGAACGCCGGTGTTCATGCCGCCGAGACCGTCGGGCGGCAGCGGATCGCCGCCTACGGCATCTGCCGGGACGCAGGCGGTCGCATCCTGCTCGTACGGGCCGCGCCGAGCACGCACCTGTCCGGCCAGTGGTTTCTGCCCGGGGGTGGGCTTGGTTTCGGTGAAACTCCGCAGGAGGGTCTCGCCCGCGAATTCGTCGAGGAGACGGGTCTTCGGGTGCGGTCCGCCGCGCTGCACACCGTCCTGTCGGACGTCTCGCTGCTCCCGAGCCAGGTGCGGGTGCACACGGTCCGGTTGATCTATCTTGTCGGTCTGTCCGGTGGGGAGCCGCGAGCGGAGACCGAGGGTTCCACGGACGACGTCCGCTGGGTGCCGCGGGAGGAGATATCCGATCTGTTGATGGCGGACTACGCTCGGCGGGCGCTGTCCGGCCTCGACTGACCCGTTCACCGAAGAAGAATCCGAACCGGCCGTTCCCTCGTCGTCAACCGACTCTTCCTGTTCCCTTTCTTGATGACGCCGGGGTAGCCGCGTGGCCGGCTACGCGTCGTTGTTCGTTCGAGGATTTCCATTATGGCGCTTGCTCAAGCGGGTCTTCCAGGGAAAATCCGCCTGTTCGGCGACCTGGCTGCGGACGATGTCCGCGGTGCGCATAGATGATCATCCACTGTCGATGCCACGGAGACCCACCACGCCAAGATCTCCGAATCTAGTACCGGTAGGCTCGAGGAATACGCCGCGTGGCCGGCATCCGGGCGGATGCCAGCCACGCCGCGACCGGCTGTCATCGTTCGAGGAGAGCACCGTGGCGACTCGTCCCGCTTCCACCTCAGGTGGACGAACCGGCCGGCAACTGGGAACCGTTTTCGCGGCGACGGCCGTCGTCGGAGCGGTCCTGGGCGGGACGGTCAGCTATCTCACCGCGAGCGACAGCGACGCTGCCCAGTTGGATGCGGGCATCACCGCTACGGTGACCGGTGTATCGCCGGATTCGAAGGCCTCGGCTGATGCCGTGCCCGACGTCACAGCCTCGGTGGACGGCCTGGTACCGGTCACCGTCGCCGTATTGCCGTCGCAGTCCGATAGCCCGGCCGTGCAGGCCGGTCAACCTGCCGCCACCGGCAGCCCGGCGACCGATGATCCGGCTCACGGGAATCCCGCACCGTCGCCGGCGCCGGCACCATCGACGCAAAAGCCAGAACCTCAGCCCACGGCGACGACATCCCCGTCTGCGACCGCAACGCCGACTGCTGTGGCCACCACAAAGTCGCCCACGGCGACGCCATCGCCGACCCCGCAGAAAGGATAGGGGGTTAGCGTGATTTTATGTGGGCCACGAGCGCAGCGGCTGAATGTTTACGTGGCAGGTCTACTTCCAGGCTGACGGCACCCTGTGCTCGTGGTTGTTCGTATAGCCGCGTAGGAATGGCGTGGCAGGTGTGTCTGCGACGATGATGCAGATCCATTCCGGCCGGGATCCGTAGGCCGGCGAGGTTACGGGTGCACAGCCGTAGGAAGCGGCCGATGGCCGTGTCGGCGCGCCGGCCCACCCGATGCACCCCGACGCCGCTGTTGAACTGCGGATCGTCGACGGCCGGGTCCTCGAGCCCGTGCGGATGCCCATCGCCGTGGTCAACGACTGTTCCGGTTACAGGGTGGCCCGGAAGCCCGACGTGTGTTGATCTGTTCATGGTCCCGCCGGAACGTGGACGCGCCGCAGTTTGTCACCATTCGCATCGACTGGATCCGCGTTTATCGCGATCCCTCCTGACCGAGCTTTCCCGCCGGTTTCCCGGTTGGGAATGAATGCTGTGTCGGTACCTGAAATGCCGTGCCGGTTTCCAGGAGGCGGAGAGGTTCCACCGTCCTGCGGTATGCTTCGTGCCACGGTCGGGCTGCCGCTTCAGTGAGGTTCCTGCCTGCCCCAGATCACTCGGATGCCAGGATTATCGGCGGGGCGGGTGGGTAGATCCAGCTATGTGTATCCCAGTGAATTGACCGGAGACGGCTTTGCTCCAGGAACGGCATGAAATGGTACCCGGACGTGGTGAGTGGATTGTGTCCAGCGTATCGCGGTCCGTTCTGGTGGGATTGGCCAGTGGTGTCTTCCTGCTCGTGGTCCTCGGCCTTGCCGGGTCATTGGACGCTCTCGCGTTCGCCGCGGTCGGGAGTTACCTGGCCGTCTACGGGGTTGCCGTCGTCCTGCTGCGCCCGCCACCCGAAGCGGAGCCGGAGCGGAGGCCGAACCAGGAGCAGGGGTCGGACGAGGTCGGCACCGATCTCTGACAGGTAGTCCTCGGCGATCTATCCATGAATGTCCACTGACGTCCATCGTTGTACGGACCGTCCGACGATCGTAGGGCGGGCGTCCGCAAGCTTCCGCTGGTATCCGTGGTCGTTCGTCGGTTTGACTGTCGGTCAGCGAGATCGTGGCCGAGTATCGGTCTATCGACGAGTCGGGTGTGCGGGCGGCTGCGGCCTACGGGGCTCGGTTGGCTCGGGATGGGTTGGTTCCGCTGAGCATCGCTGCGTGAAGGTCAAGCTCGACGAGGGGCTTCCGGTCTCGTTGGCCGGAAGGCTGGCCGCGCTCGGGGTCGACGCTGACACGGTGTTCGACGAGAAGCTCACTGGCTGTACCGATCCGGAGGTTCTTGCCGTCGCGGGTCGTGAGGGTCGCATCGTTTTCACGTTGGACCGCGGGTTCGGCAACATCTAGTCGTACCCGCCTGGATCCCATTGCGGGATCGTCGTGTTCCGGCTCGACGAGCAGTCGGCGCGTTCGGTTGTGGCCGTGGTGGAGAACCTGGTGACACATCAGGATCGGGTTGATTTTTTCATCCGTACCCTGCGCGATGCATACGACTGCGGCTTCAACGGCCGCTTCGGTGCCGGCCTGCTCTGGATCAGCGACGGATCGATGTTGTTCCTCCAGGATATGATCGCCAAGCGGGTGGGCGGCAGTGAGGCGGGAGCGGGGATGACGCCGACCACGATCGCCATGGTGGTAAAGGGCGAGGTCGCCGCCCTGCCGGTGCTGTTACGCCGGATGGCCGCCAAACTGGCCCCGGAATCATGGGTGGACCTGCCATGCCCGTACCGGGTCGGCCGGTCTTCGTTGTCCTGGCCAACCGCGAGTTCGAGGCGTGGTTCCTGGCGGCGGCACCGTCGCTCAGCGGCCAGCGGGGTTTGGCCCAGGGCCTTGAGCGCCCCGTTGATGGGGAGAAACCGCGCGATTGCAAGGGATGGCTGAGCGCGCACCGTACCGATGGGCGTTCCTACAAGCCAGCGAGTGACCAGGCTGCGCTGGCCGCGCTCTTCGACCTCCGGATGGCCAGGGAGAACTCGCCTTCGTTCGACAAGTTCTGGCGTGATGTGGAGCAGCTGCTGACCGGGGAGAAACAGTAAGCGCGCGGGTCCACACGGAAGAGGATTTCAGTCCGCCGACGTCCGTCGATGCAGGTCACGGGCTCGGTCTCGTCCGTGGACGTTCGCCGACGTTCGTGGTCATCGGCCGGCTTGGCTACCATCGCGGCTGCCGTGTCCATTTCTCTCCGCCGATCAGGCAGGTGCTCCTGTCCGGGAGCAACGGGCGACCCGTACCGTGCCGGTCATGCCGGTATCGATGACAAAGATTCAATCGCACGCGCCGGGACTGCTGACTCTGGTGAAGAAGGCGCAGTTCGGGCTGTCGAAACGTGGCCTGGAGGGTGAGCGGGCGAAGGTCGCTCTGTGTCTGGATCACAGTGGGTCGATGCGGGCGCTGTACGCCAAGGGGGTCGTGCAGGGGCTGGCCGAGCGGGCACTTGCACTGGCGACGCAGTTCGACGACGACGGTGCGATCGACGTGTTCATCTTCGACACCGGCGCGATCTATGCCGGTGAGTTGCGAATCGAGGACCACGCTGGCGGAGTGGATCGGCTGCGCGCCGGTCGGCGGCTGGGCAGGACCGACTACGCCGCAGCGATGAAGCTCGTCCGCGAACACTTTCCGGCCGATGGACTGCCGGTGTACGTCCTGTTCGTCACCGATGGTGCCCCGGACAGCCGTAGCGCGGCCAAGGCAGAGTTGGTTGCCGCGTCGCAGCGGAACATCTTCTACAAGTTCCTCGGGGTGGGTGAAGGCCCGTTCGACTTTCTGCGACGCTTGGATGACCTGCGTGGCCGCCCAGTCGACAACGCGCACTTCATCGAATCGGAAGACGCGGAAACAATCGGCGACCAGCAGCTCTTCGATCTTCTGCTGGAGGAGTACCCGCAGTGGCTCGACGACGCACGGAAGGCGCGTCTGATCGCCTGATCAGACGTATCCGGCGGGTGGTTGTGGTTGCGGTCGCGGTGAGTCTCGGGGGTAGGTGAGGGCCTGCCCTGCCCATACGGAGAACCAACGGGTCGCGCGTCGGGGTCCTATGGTTGCCGTGGTGATCGCGCCGAAGACCAGCAACGCTTCCGGCTCCGCCAGTGCGGCGATCATGGTATAAACATCCTCATCGGCCATGCATGATGCGACGCTGTCCGGACCGCCGAGCCTGGAGTCTGTCCGGCTGATGTCGTAGGCTACTGCACCCGCCCGTATCATGCCGCGGCATGGCGCACGACAAGACGACCGACGCCCTCGGCACACCTGCAGACCACGACGGGCAGAAAGAAATGGCTGCGTCGGAGCCGGCGGGCGGCTCCGTGCGAGATCGTGCGTCGGGGACGCATTCGCCGCACGACTGGGACGAACGAGCCCGACAATGCGAGCGGGACGCGACCATGTATCCCGACGAGGTGGTCGAAGCCCTCATCGATGCGGCAGAAGCATGGAAGAACGCCGGTAACTTCACACGCGCGGAGGCGACCATCCGGCGTGTCCTGGCCGAACACAGCGGCGACGATGCCGTCGAACTCGCCTGGCCGATGTTGATCGAAGTCTGGCTCGCGGCGGGCAAGGACGAGCAGGCCCGGGACGAGTTGGCCCGTCTGTCGGCGTCGAGGCCGTCGGTTGCCGCGAGCACGTTCACAGCCGAGCTACTCGAAGCCCACGGCGACTACGAGACCGCGTTGGAGTGGGCGGAGCGTGCCGTCATCGGGTGGGCCGGCAGTATGGCCGGTGCTGTCGAGCGCATGAGTAGAGATCCGGGTCCGTTCGCCGTGATGATGTCCGGAGTCGGGATACGCGCCGGCCTTCGGGCGTCGCTTGGGTACGAGCCCGACGAGCTGGACCGGCTCACCAGCCGGGCCCGGGACGCGTTTGCCCAGCAGCTTGACGCTCTCGCGGCGAGCCACGCCAGGTCCGGCCCGAAAGAAGTGCGTGGGCTGTTCTGGCCACGCGGTGCCCTGGAGGAAGTGGCCCGGCGCTGGCCTACCCTTGTACCTGCGGAGGTCGTGGAATCCGGCCGCTACTGGACGGACCTGGAAGCTCAATACACAGCGGTGGCGGCAGAAGCCCGAACCACCAGGGTGACGATCGTCCCCGCGGATCCCGACGCGCTCGCCGCTTTGGCCCTCGAAGAGAAACTGCCGGTCGAAGACAACGACCTCCGGTGGCGGCATCGCGAAGCCCAGCGTGCGCGGAAATTGGCGATCTCCTGGCCACCGCCGCGCAACGGGCCATGCTGGTGCGGCTCAGCCCGGAAGTACAAGAAATGTTGCGGCAACCCCGCCATCCGCTGACACACAGACGCAGCAGGAATCGGTCATGAAACGACTATCGCTTCCATCTGAAGATCATAGTCGTGTTGTGTCGAGGACAGCGAGATCTCTCAGAACATCCGCTCATGCCGCGGCATGCTGTCGGCGTGGTGGTTGCTGTCTGTGGCGGTCGCGGGTGTGGTCGGGTGGGTTGCGGGCGCTGGGTTGGGTGCACGACTGGAGGTGCGCTCCGAACATCCCCAACCGCCATGGCCCCGGTCGTTGCGGGTGTCGTGGACGTTCTGGCTGCCGGCGGCCCACCTGTAGGTCTGGTCGTGCAGGTCGGACGGCTGAGTATGTACAGATGTTGCCTCCGCAACTTCAGTCGGATGATCGTCGGCTGGGGGAGCGGAGTCGATGATCGCGTCGTCTCCCGGTGGGGTCGGCTGGTCCGGCAGCCGCGTGCCACGCGGCATGAGCGTGTTTTCCCGCTGATCTAAAAGTCGGTCGCACTCTGTCAATTGCAGGGCTGACCACAGGGGATCCGTTCGGATGTTTCGACCACTCAAAGATTTTCGAGCTCGCGGAGCCGGTCGTTTACAGGCACGCAGGACGGCGGGAGTGTGGTGAGTAGCAGCTCAGCTTTAATGCTGCGTACAGCGGCGCCGGAAACCGTGTAGCGCAGGTGAACATACCGTTTGGTGATGCGCCAGCGCCTGATGCCACAGATATCGGCGTCTTCGCGGCCAGGTGTCATTCGATTGGCGGCATACAGGGCGGGACACGAGGTGAGTTCCGGCTCGTTGTCGTAGGAGAGAATCCACCGGTAGGCGGCCCGTCGGCGCAGGTACTCCGCGAGGCGTAGGTGCTGCCATCCGTTGGACATCCAGCCGGAGGTCGTGGCCCCTGTCTTGGGCGTATAGCCCCCAGCGGGGTCGAAGGACTTGCCATAGAGCTTGTGGGACTTGCGCAGGTAGGGAGGATCCAGATAAGCGATGACGCGATTAGGCAGGAGTTGTGGGTAGTACTCGGCGACATCGGCCAGGGTGTCCTCCCAGTCCTTGCACCAGACGTCGACGAGTCGGTTCGATGTGTAGAGGTCGCCAATAAAGCGCAGGCGGCGTTCGAGAGCATCCTTGTTGAACCGGCAGTCGATGGCGTATTCGCTCGTCTGGGCACGGCCGCCGATCGGGCCGGCCCGGCCATGGAGAATTCCTGAAAAAGTAGTTCGGTTCAGAAAGAGACACTTGACTGCGATCTCCCGGTCGTCTGTGCGCCGAGGAGCCCAGGAACGCCAGTAGTCCCACCGGGCGAGCGTCACAGGCTCCTCGTACATGCGGTCGATCAGCCAGTCGGTGTCGGCAGCCGCGACCTGCCAGAAACGGGCCACCAGGGGATCCGCATCGGCGAGAAGAATACGGTCGACATGGCTGGCTCCTGCGAGTCGAAGAGAGGCGGACGCACCACCTGCGAACGGCTCGACGAACAGCTGCGGCCTGCCGAGCGATCTCGTCGATGCTTCGACGAGATCAATGATAATGGGAGCAAGCCCTGCCTTCGCACCCGGGTAGCGCAACGGGGACTGGTAGCGCATCGTCGCCATGCTCGGGTCGACCAGCGGGGCGACCGAACCCGCGAGCGCGCGCGGCTGAGCGACGATATGCGCAGGCGCAGACGACGTCGCAGCCAGTGCCGCCGAGTTGGTCTGTGAGGAGACGAGAAGGTCGTCTCCGGGAAGAACGTCAGTCATCGGTCAGATTTCGGCGCCGGGGCGAGGCCGAGCTTGTGGCGCGCGGTCAGGCGAAGCACATCGGTGCCGATGCCTATGGGGTAGGCGGCCTTGGCGTGGGCGAGGGCGACCGGGATGAGCCCGTCGCGGTACATCGACGAGCCGGTGCGGTCCACAACGTCGAGGATGGCGCCGAGCGACGGGTAGGCGTCCGGGCCTGGTTGCCCTCCGTGGTCGTCGTAAGGCGTACCTTTGACGGGCACGACGGTGAGTACAACGACGCGTCCGTCGAGGGCACGGTAGATGAACTTACGGCCCCAGTATGTCTCCGAGCCGTAAGCGACGGGATTGTGGGCGTTGGTGATAGCCGTGATGACCTTCGCGTCCACGATGAGCAGGTCGCCGGCAGCGAGCGCGTCGTGCCGAGCCAACGCGGTCGCATAGTCGACCACAGTGCCTGTCTTTTCGACCCCGCAGAGTGCGACACCGCCGGGGGTGCTGGAACCCATGCTCTGGAAGTAGGCGAGCGCCCGCGCCCGCAGTTTGGCCGGCGGGCCGTATACAGCAAGAGGACCGTCGGTGACGAAGAGCGTCCGGTTCAGGACGGTGCCGCGAGCTTGTTCCCACAGCAGGGTAGCCAGCCCGACGGTGACCAGCAGCTCGACGACTTGCATAAGGCGGCTCATCGGCGTGTTGTTGCTGCCGTCTTCGACGACTTCCTCGTGAATCCGCAGCGTGTCGGTGGGCCAGAGGCGGTGCCCACACGTCGGGCAGTCGGCGCCGTCCGGACTCACAGGAATGCTGTCCTTGGCGCTGCACCCACGGGTGGGACAGTTGACCGGCAGGACGAGTGCAGGGTGGCCGGGTGTGCCGTGCAGCAGGAACAGCAGCTGCAGCAAGCTCTGGTCGAGCCGGTTGACCTCGATTTTCTTCTCGCGGAAGAGGGTATCGATGCACTCCCGCCACGAGTCCTTGATTGACATGCCTTCGTGGACGTACGCGCCCGCGGTGGGGAAGTCGAACGAGACGAGCGCCGAGTTGACGGCCCGGGACAGGGCCACGGGGTCCACGAAGCGCTCTGAGCGTTGGGAATCCATCGCGTCGATGTCGAGCCAGATCGCGGCCGTCTGGGCGTAGCCGTAGCGGACCGAGGGAAGCCCGTCCCGGACAGGCACCACTATGACCGAGCCGTCGACGCCGATCACGCCGGTGAGTCGCGCCTCCGAGCCGGGCCGGGGCAGATCGTCCTGTCGGGATATGCGGGCACTGAGCCAGGTGAGGTCGCCGACATGCTCGGCGGGGACAAAGAAGGAGGAGCGATCGGCCATCGCCCGGACGACGGCGTTCGAGTGTCCGAGCCGCGAGGCCCGTTCGAACCGGCCATCCATCTGGGTGTATGGCATCAGCGTACTGGGACGGGCGGCACGAGCGGAGTCTCGCCGGCCGCGGCCCGGGCCTCGTTCACGAGCTCGAGGCCGTAGCGGTCGATCTGGACGGGGACGATGTACGGCGAGGACATCGTCTTGAGACGCACATGGCCCCGGTCCTCATGGCTGATGATGGCGTTGCCGAAGGCGCTGAAGTCGTAGAAGCGGGCAAGTTCGTTGACTTCCCTGCTGTTGTTGAGGTGGGCCACCACCCAGTTCTTCGTGTTCGCGAGCACCGGGTGGGCGACGCCGGTGACCTCCTGGGTTGCATAGATCATTCCTAGGTGCAGCTTGCTGCCTTCCTTCGCCAGTCGCACCCAGACATCGAGGTCGTCCCGGTACTTGTCCGCCGAGAAGAGGTTGTGCGCCTCCTCGATCACGACCTGGACGTGCGGGGGATCGTCGCCTTTGGTGAATCGTTCGGTCTGCCGATCCATCAGGAAGGCCGCGAGCTGCTCGGAGAGCTGACGTATGACGGTATCGGGACCCAGATGCAGGTCGACGATGACAATCCGGCCATCGAGTAGTTCGAGGTAGATCTCGTCGCGGTAGTCTCGTTGCGACAGGGGGGTGTGGAACGAACGCAACGGCTTGAGCTTGATGTAGCCCGAGACGACCCTGTTTCCGCTCTGTTGAGTATAGATGGGCAGAGCCGACCTCCAGGGGTCCCCGCCGACGAACGAACGCAGGCTCGCGGCGGCGGTCCCGGACAGGTCGTCGGCCTCCGCCCGCTCAATGATCCAGTCAATCACGGGAATCAGGGAGGCTCGCTCGATGAAGACTTTTCCTGCCCGGCCGCGCACGATATGTCCATCACCGAGCTGCTTGTCCAACACGTCCGCGAGGTCTCCTGCCATGATGACCCCCGCCTGCCATGGCCATACCCGCCCATCGGGGCCACGGCCGGACTGAGGAATCCCGAAGTCCGCTTTGGCTAGCGCCCCGTACACGAGCAGCCGCCCTCGAGTCGCGTGCGCCTGACGGCGCTGAAACTCGCGGGGCTCCTCACCTGGAACCTGCTGGCCAGTGAAGTCGGCCTGGACGAAGGCCCGAATATAGTCGCTGGACTGGTCGGCCAGCGTACTGACGATGAAGCTCTTCACCGCGTCGATCTGCGCAGGGTCGAAGAAGTTGACCCCCAGGGGGCGTACGTTCGATGCGGCGCCGTTGGCCCCGAACTTGTAGATCAGAACGTGTCGCTCGCCTATGGCGGCCAGCTCGGTGCCGTCCTGCGTGTTCGGGTTCGCGTACTCACCCTGCGGGTCGAAGATGAGCTGGCCCACCGGCGGACTGCCGGCAACCCGCCGATACTCGGACACGGCGAACACCCGGGCGGCGATTGTCTTCATCGTGTTCGACTTGCCCATGCGGGTCATCCCGAACATGCCGGTCTTGTGGCCGATGAAGTCGTGCACGTTGACCTCGACTGCCGCGTCGGCCTGCTTGGAGACCATTGCGCGGCGCCGGGTCGAGGAGTAGCGGACCGCTCCGATCCGCACCAGCTCCACCGGATCATCCGACGGCTTGAGGAACGACGCCACAGCCGACAGTCCCTCGCCGACGGGCTTGAAGACCCGGTAGGTGGCCGTGGCGTAGAAGTTGTCGACGTCGTGCCCGAAATCCAGGCGAACGGTGCCGTCGCGGGTGTCTTCGTAGAACGTACCGAGGATCCGGCAGTCCAGACCGGTGAACGCAACCCGATTGCGGGTGAAGGGGTCCAACTCCACGTCCAGCACAACGGAGGGCGCCGGACTCTCATGGCGGGACAAGGCGTTACGCAGAGCCTCTTCCCGGACGCCCTGCAAGTCGGACTCGAGCGCCAGCGGCGCCGTGCCCTCCACCCGAAACAGAAGCACCTCGTCGTCGTCACCGCCGGCTGCTCCGATCTCCCGGGCGGTGGCGAGCAGGAAACTGAACTGGGGGATGCCGCCCGTGTCTGCCTTCCAGCGGTCGTGTGTGAGTACGACTGCCCTGTCGTAATCGATGCGCTGCACAGCTCCGATTCGAACCGCCCGGTCATCGCTCAGAAGCACTCGTTCGAGGACGGTTCCTGCGCCGACGTTTGGGATCAGATCGACCATGACGAACGAACACCCCCGAAGTGACAGTAACCGAACGAAGCATACCTATCCTGTCAGCGTGAGGGAATCGAACAGGATGTTTGGTGGGCGACGTGCCCGCTG
>NZ_CAKKTK010000046.1:0-36989 GCF_920656135.1 Frankia sp. Cppng1_Ct_nod
GCGGCCTGCGCCGACAGCCGGCGGTGCTCGAGCGCGGCGGCGGCCTGCGCGGCGAACGCGGTGAGCACGCTGCGGTCGGCGGCGGGCAGCGTCCGGCCGCGCAGTGCCAGGTGCAGGTCGGGGCGGATCTCCACGTCGGTGTCGGCCGCCTCCGGGTCCAGGCACGGATCCGGCCCGCTGACGCCGACCACGGTCCAGCTGTCGCGGCTGCGGATGATCCCCGTGCTGTGGCGTTCGAGGAGCGCGGCGGAGGCCGCGTTGAAGGTCTCCCGGACCCGGTCGAGCAGTGCGGGCAGGGCGTCCTGCCCTGCGACGAGGCTGCCGGACAGGGTTGACAGGGTCTGCGCCTCGGCGCGGGCCCGGGCAGCCTGCCTGGTCCGCCGGGCGGCGATGTCGACGACACCGCTGACGGCGGCCGCCAGCAGGACGAACACCACGAGCGCCAGGATGTTCCCGGGGTCGCGGACGTAAAGGGTGTGCAGGGGCAGGGTGAAGTACCAGTCCAGCAGCAGGCTCGCAGCCACGGCCGCCGGCACCGCCGGGTAGGCCCCGCCGACCAGTGCCACGGCGACGACCACGGTCAGGTACAGCAACAGGTCGCTGGCGAAACCGGGGCTGTCGGGCAGGCGGGTGAGGGTGACCGTGAGCGCGAGCAGTCCGACGGCGGCCAGGGCCGCGCCGGCGAGCCGGCGCCGGAGGGTGAGGCCACCGGTGAGGCCGGGCAGTCCACGGCCCTTGCCGACCTGCTCGTGCGGGACGATGTGCACGTCGATCTGCCCGGACCGGCGGATGACGTCGGCGGCTACTCCCCGCCCGTCCAGCAGGGTACCGAGCCACGTGCGGCGGCTGGCACCGAGGACGAGCTGGTTGGCGTGTTCGGCACGGGCGAAGTCGAGCAACGCGCCGGCGATGTCATGCCCGACGACCTGGTGGTAGCTGCCGCCGAGGCTTTCGACCAGCTCACGCTGACGTTGCAACTCCGCGGCGGAAGCGGCGAGCAGGCCATCACTGCTGGTGACGTAGACGGCCAGTAGTTCCCCGCCGGCGGCACGGGCGGCGATCCGGGCCGCCCGGCGGATCAGCGTCTGGCCCTCCGGGCCGCCGCTGAGCGCGACGACAACCCGCTCCCGCGTCTCCCAGCGACGGGTGATGCCGTGCTGCGCGCGGTAGTCGTCAAGCTGCTCGTCGACCTTGTCCGCCACCCACAGAAGCGCAAGCTCACGCAATGCCGTCAGATTGCCGACCCGGAAGTAGTGCCCCAGCGCAGCATCGATCTTGTCGGCAGGGTAGACGTTGCCGTGCGCCAGCCGCCGGCGCAGGGCCTCGGGGGCCATGTCCACCAGCTCCACCTGGCTGGCCCGCCGCACCACCTCGTCGGGCACCGTCTCGTGCTGCGCCACTGCGGTGACCGCCTCGACGACGTCGCCCAGGGACTCCAGGTGTTGCACATTGACGGTGGTGATGACGTCGATACCAGCCGCCAGCAGCTCCTCGACATCCTGCCACCGCTTGTCGTTACGGACGCCCGGGACGTTGCTGTGGGCGAGTTCGTCGACCAGCGCGACCTGCGGCGCCCGGGCCAGGACGGCGTCGAGGTCCATCTCGGTGAAGACGCTCCCGCGGTAGGTCAGCTCCTGGCGGGCAACCGCCTCGAGGCCGTCCAGCATGGCCGCGGTCTGGGCGCGACCGTGCGTCTCCACCAGCGCCACCACCACGTCGCTTCCCCGCTCACGGCGGCGGTGCCCTTCGGCGAGCATGGCGTAGGTCTTGCCGACCCCGGGGGCGGCTCCGAGATAGACGCGCAACCGCCCCCGGCTCATCCGATCGCCTCCTCTCGACGGCTACTTCGCGGCCTGCTCCAAGGCCCTGTTCAGGTCGAGGACGTTGACGGTGGGTTCACCCAGGAAGCCCACCGCCCGGCCGTGGACGTGGTCGTCGACGAGCCTGCGGACGACGGCCGGATCGAGGCCGCAAGCCTTCGCCACCCGGTTGGCCTGTAGCCGGGCGTAGGCGGGCGAGATGTCGGGGTCAAGCCCACTGGCGCTCGCGGTGACCGCGTCGGCGGGCACCGCCGGCGTGGCGGGCGCGTTGCCGCGCACGGCGACTAGCTTGCCGGCGGAGACGTCGTCGCCGAAGGTGTGGCACTCGACCTTCACCCCGTCGAAGTTCGTGAGGAACGGAGCCGCCGGGCACTCCTCGTTGACGCTGACCACGCGGGTGACGTTGCCCTGGTAGCCGGGCTGGTCGTAGAACACCGCCAGGACGGCCCCGACGCCGCCGGCGGTGCAGTACGGCCGCGCCCCGTCGACACCCTCGAGCGTGCCGATCGCGACACTGCGGGCACAGACCGCGGTGAGCAGGCTCTGCTTGCCGGTGTCGTCCTTCACGCTCGGGTCCGCCAGGGTGTCGACGGTGCTTTCCGGGCCCAGGTTGCTTGCGCTGGTCGCGGTCGGGTCGTAGCCGCTGCCGGCCGCCGACGGCCGGGACTGGAAGTATTTCGCGATCGGGTTGCCCTGGTCGTCGGTGAACGACTGGCCGATGAGGCGTGAGCCGACCACGTTGCCCTTGGCGTCGTGGACGAACGAACCGTTCGCCTTGTCCTTCAGGCCGGGGAGCTGGGCGATGCCGAGGATCAGCAGCGGGTAGCCCAGGCCGAGCAGGACGGTGAAGACGAGCAGTGCCCGCAGCGCGGCGAGATGTTGGCGGATCCAGGAAGGGGTACGGGAAGCCATGATGATCACCGGGCTCCGGGGATGAACTGGATGACCAGGTCGATGAGCTTGATGCCGATGAACGGGATGACCAGGCCTCCGATGCCGTAGATACAGAGGTTGCGGCGCAACATCGCCGAGGCGCTGGCCGGCCGGTAGCGCACGCCGCGCAGGGCGAGTGGAATCAACGCGATGATGACCAGGGCGTTGAAGATGACCGCGGACAGGATCGCCGATTGCGGGCTGTGCAGCCGCATGATGTTCAGCGTGTCCAGCCCCGGGTACACCGCGGCGAACATCGCCGGGATGATCGCGAAGTACTTGGCCACGTCGTTGGCGATGGAGAACGTGGTCAGGGCGCCGCGGGTGATGAGGAGCTGCTTGCCGATCTCGACGATCTCAATGAGCTTCGTCGGGTTGGAGTCCAGGTCGACCATGTTGCCGGCTTCCTTCGCCGCCGACGTACCGGTGTTCATGGCGACGCCGACATCGGCCTGGGCCAGCGCGGGGGCGTCGTTGGTACCGTCGCCGGTCATCGCGACGAGCTTGCCGCCCGCCTGCTCCCGCTTGATCAGCGCAAGCTTGTCCTCCGGGGTGGCCTCGGCGAGGAAGTCGTCGACCCCGGCCTCCTCGGCGATGGAGCGGGCGGTCAGCGGGTTGTCACCAGTGATCATCACCGTGCGGATGCCCATCCGCCGCATCTCGTCGAACCGCTCCCGCATGCCCTGCTTGACGACGTCACGCAGGGCGACGATGCCGAGGACCCGGGCGGCCCCGTCCTGTGCCCGGGCGACCAGCAGCGGTGTGCCGCCGGAGGCGGAGATGCCGTCCACCAGCTCGCCGGTCTCCGGCGGGATCGTTCCGCCGTGTTCGCGGACCCAGCTCATGACGGCGCTGGCCGCACCTTTGCGGACCTCGCTTGCCGACTGGCCGTCGTCGGTGCCGTCGAGGTCCACCCCCGACATCCGGGTCTGCGCGGTGAACGCGACGAACCTCGCGTGGGTCAACTCGCCGGGGGCGCGTTCCCGCAGGCCGTAGGTATTCTTGGCGTAGATCACGATGGAGCGGCCCTCGGGCGTCTCGTCGGCCAGTGAGGACAGCTGCGCGGCCCCGGCCAGCTCCCCGTCGCTGGTACCGCCGACCGGGAGGAACTCGCGCGCCTCCCGGTTACCGATTGTGATCGTTCCGGTCTTGTCCAGCAGCAGGGTGTTCACGTCGCCGGCGGCCTCCACGGCACGGCCGCTCATCGCCAGCACGTTGCGTTGCACCAGTCGGTCCATCCCGGCGATGCCGATCGCGGACAGCAGCGCCCCGATCGTGGTGGGGATCAGGCAGACCAGCAGCGACACCAGCACGATGCCGGTCACACCGTTGGCGCCCAGCGCCGAGGTGTCGGGGATACCGGGCTGCCGCGCCTTCGAGAAGATCGCCAGTGGCTGCAGCGTCGCGACCGCGAGCAGGAAGATGATCGTCAACGAGGCCAGCAGGATGTTCAGCGCGATCTCGTTCGGGGTCTTCTGCCGGTTCGCGCCCTCCACCAGCGCGATCATCCGGTCGATGAAGCTCTCCCCCGGCTTCTGGGTGATCTCCACGACGATGCGGTCGGACAGCACCCGGGTGCCACCGGTCACCGACGAGCGGTCACCGCCCGCCTCGCGGATCACCGGCGCGGACTCGCCGGTGATCGCCGACTCGTCCACGCTGGCGATGCCCTCGACGACATCCCCGTCGCCGGGGATGAAATCACCCGCCTCGACGACGACCCGGTCGCCCTGCCGCAGCTGCGGGGCGGGCACCTGTTCCTCACCGCCCGTCGGCGTCAGACGCCGGGCGAGGGTGTCGGTCTTCGTCCGCCGCAGCGCCTCGGCCTGGGCCTTCCCGCGGCCTTCGGCGACCGCCTCGGCGAGGTTCGCGAACAGCGCGGTCAGCCACAACCAGACGACTATCAGCCAGGCAAAGGCGGTCTCATCACGGATCGCGAGCACAGTGGTGAAGACCGCGCCGATCTCCACGATGAACATGACCGGGTTGCGGTAGAGCGTTGCCGGATTCAGCTTGCGCAGCGCGTCCGGAGCGGAGCGCCACAACTGCTTCGGGTCGAGCAGCCCGCCCTGCACCCTGCGCCGTGGCTCCGGGGACACCGGGACGTCAGGCGGTGACTCGGGCGCTCCGATCGTAGTGGTGGACATCAGTGCAGACCCTCCGCGAGAGGTCCGAGCGCGAGCGCCGGGAAGTAGGTGAGTGCGACGACGATGACGGCGACGCCGGTGAGCATCCCGGCGAACTGCGGCCGTTGGGTCGGCAACGTCCCGGCCGAGACCGGCACGGGCTGCTGGCGGGCCAGCGACCCGGCCAGGCCGAGAACGAACACCATCGGCAGGAACCGTCCCGCGAGCATCGCGATACCGAGCGCCGTGTTGTACCAGTTGGTGTTCACGGTGATGCCGGCGAAGGCGGAGCCGTTGTTGTTCGCCGCCGAGGTGAAGGCGTAGAGGACCTCGGAAAGGCCGTGCGCGCCCGAGTTGAGCATCCCGGCCCGCTCACCGGGCAGGGCCATCGCGATCGCCGTGCCGATCAGCGCGATCGACGGTGTGGTGAGGATGTACAGGGAGGCGAACTTGATTTCCCGGCTACCGATTTTCTTCCCGAGATACTCCGGCGTTCGTCCGATCATCAGTCCGGCGACGAACACCGTGATGATGGCCAGCACGAGCATGCCGTACAGCCCCGACCCGGTGCCGCCCGGCGCGATCTCCCCGAGCATCATGTTGAGCAGCAGTGTCGCACCGGCCAGACTCGTGTAGGAGTCGTGAAAGGAGTCGACCGCACCGGTCGAGGTCAGCGTCGTCGCGGTGGCGAACGTGGCCGAGTCGGGCACTCCGAAACGGGTCTCCGTGCCCTCGGTCGCCGCGCCCACCGCGGTCGGGACCGTGCCGTGGTGCGCCAGCTGGAAACCGGCGTTGAGGGCGAGACTGCCTATGGCCAGCGTCGCCATCACCGCCACGATCGCCAGCCCCTGCCGGGTGTTGCCGACCATCCGGCCGAACGTGCGGGGCAGCGAGAAGCCGATCGCCAGCAGCAGATAGATTTCGAACCAGTTGGTCCAGCTCGTCGGGTTCTCGAACGGGTGCGCCGAGTTGACGTTGTAGAAACCACCCCCGTTGGTACCG
Source organism: Frankia sp. Cppng1_Ct_nod (assembly GCF_920656135.1). NCBI lineage: Bacteria > Bacillati > Actinomycetota > Actinomycetes > Frankiales > Frankiaceae > Frankia > Frankia sp. Cppng1_Ct_nod. Next base: position 5,882 of record NZ_CAKKTK010000046.1, read on the forward strand.
AACTCCTTGATGGCCTCCTGGCTCGCCACCGGGCCGCCGGTCACGCTCTGGCTGCCGCCGACCAGCGTGGTGACGTCGTGGTTGCCGTGCAGGTTCTGGATCGCGCCGCCGGCGATCAGCACGACCGCGGCCACGATGCTGACGGGCAGCAGGATCCGCAGGCACGTCCGGGTCAAATCCATCCAGAAGTTGCCGACCTGGTCGGTCCGCTTGCGGGCGAAGCCGCGGACCAGCGCGATCGCGACCGACATGCCGACGGCGGCCGAGACGAAGTTCTGCACCGCGAGCCCGGCCATCTGCACGAGATGCCCGAGGGTCGACTCACCGGAGTACGACTGCCAGTTGGTGTTCGTGACGAAGCTCGCCGCCGTGTTGAACGCCTGGCCCTGCTCCATCCCCTTGAAGCCGAGGTTGAGCAGCAGATGATGCTGCAGCCGCAGGAAGGCGTAGAGGAACAGCATCCCGACGGCGGAGAACGCGAGCACGCTGCGCAGGTAGGTGCTCCAGCGCTGATCGGCCTCGGGATCCACCCCCACCAGCCGGTACACGCCCCGTTCCACCCGCAGGTGGCGCTTGCCCGTGTAGACGCGGTACATGTAGTCGCCGAACGGCCCGTAGGTGAGTGCCAGCGCGCCGACGAGTACGACGACGAGGACGAACCCCGCGGTCGTCGTGTTCATCTAGAATCTCTCCGGGAAGAGGAGGGCGACCACCAGGAAGATCGTGGTCGCGACGGCGAGGATCAGACCGGCGATGTTTTCCGCATTCACAGCTTTTCCGCCCCCTTCACGGTCAGGGCAAGCAGCGCGAACACCGCAACAGTGATAAGCACGAAGATGACGTCACGCACGGGGAACTCCTGGCCTTTGGGTCAGTCGGAGGAGGAATGCCCGGTGGACGATTGCCACCAGGCTCGTTGCACGGGCACCGGACACTCCCTCAACCGATGGCAGCCACCCTGGCGTGCCGTCGGCCATGCTGGACCACGCAGGTGCCACACGCAGCAGGCGTTGACGCCCTGTGTACGCCCATCCGGAAAATTCCTACGCCGCGTTGACGCCGGCCGTCATCAACAGACGCGGTGTCCGGTCGTCACCGGCGGCGGGAAGATTCCGGCGCCGGGGGATCCCCCGAACGGATCATCGGATAGCGGCTTTCATCCGCGTTGGCGAGGACTGACCAGACGCCTGAACCTCCGGGCGCAGAAGACCTGCAGACCGAGCAGGACGCCGATCAGCAGGATGCCGGTACGGATGCAGGTGGGCGTCGTCAATGTGCGCACCGCTCGGACCTCAGCGCCCGCCGAGACCGGCCTCCTCCAGGTCCAGGTCGCGTTGCAGGCGTCGCCGTGTCGTGTCGCTGACCTGGTGGGCGTCATACAGGCGGCGTAGCTCGGCGCTCTGCACGGCGATCACCTCGCGGCGCAGCTCGCGGTATGCCTGCAGGAGGGTTCTGCCCGACTGGTCGTCGTTGTTCTCGGTGGGTTGCTCCAGGCGTGCGTCGAGGTTGCGACGCACGCGGTCGATGGCCGCTTCGGGGATGGTTTCCAGCCCGGTGATGTGGTCGAGGTGGGTGAGCCCGGCGTGGATGAGGCTGTCGCGGGCGCGGGCCTCCTCCCGAGCGGTGTGCTCGGGTTCGAGAGCGAATCCGGAACGACCCACGACGTGGGCAAGGCTCAGGCCCTGGACGACGAGGGTGAAGACGACGACGGCGGTGGTGAGGGTCAGGACCAGGGGGCGTCCGGGCAGTGGGGTGCCGTCGGTGGCGGCGAGCGGGATGGACAGCGCCGCGGCCAGCGGCATCACACCCCGGGTGCCAGCCCAGGTCACCACACCCGCCAGACGCCAGGACGGACGGCCCCTGGCCGGCCTGACCGCCGCGGACAGTGGAAACATCCACACCACCCGCAGGGCGATCAGAGTGGCGGCGATGGCGAGCGCCTGCAGCGGCCACAGACCGGTTCCGGCCGGGAGTTCACGGATCAGGGAAGGCAGTTCGAGGCCGACGATGCTGAAGACGACGCTCTCCAGCAGGAAGACCACCACCGCGTATACAGCGTGCAGTTGCAGCCGGATGTGGGCGTCGCTGAGCTGGTGCCCGGATCGGCCCAGCACCACGCCTGCGACCACGACGGCGGTGACCCCCGACGTGTGGGCGGACTCGGCCAGTACGTAGGCGGCGTACGGGGTGACCAGAGCGATCACGGTCTCCAGCACGGGGTCGGTGGTGCGGCGGCGGATGACCGCGACCAGGGCCGCGACCACCACGCCCATCGCACTGCCACCGCCCGCGAGCAGGACGAACTGGCCGCCGGCCACCTCCCAGCCGACCGCGCCGGAGGCCGCCGCGACGGTGACGGCGACCTTGAAGAGCACCAGCGAGGTGGCGTCGTTGAACAGGCTCTCCGCCTGTACCAGTACCTGCACCCGGCCGGGAAGCGCGAGCCTGCGGCCGAGTGCGGTGACCGCGACCGGGTCGGTGCTGGCCAGCACCGCGCCCAGCACGAAAGCCATGGCGGCCGGCAACGGCGTGAGCGCAGCGGTCAGCGCGCCCACCGCGGCGGAGGAGGCCAGCACCAGGCCGAACGCCAGGACGATGACGGGCCGCCACACCGCGTGCAGGTCGCGTAGTGACAGCTCCTCGGCGGAGGCGTACAGCAACGGGGGCAGGACGACCAGACCGATGGTCTGCGGCGCTATGTGCAGGGTGGGAGTGCCCGGCATGAGCGCCACCGCAAGACCGGCCAGCACCAGCAGCGGCGGAGCGGGCACCCGCCAGCGGCGTGCCCCCGTAGCTACAGCGGTGGCCAGCACCACAAGAAAGAGGACGGTCCCCACCGCGCGCATCCGCCGAACCTCTGGTCCATGATCGGAGTTGCTGCCGCGGATCGCCGCAGTCCATCCCCCGCGCCGACCAGACTTCCCGGCACACCGTGGAACACACTTTAGCAATTCCTCGGAGCTTACCTCCCGCGGTGGGTCGGAAGATCCGGTAGGAGTCGGGAAACCGGCCTGGTCCGCCCGCCCGGCCCGCCGGGTGTTCGTGTAAGCGGACCGGGCCTGCGTTGACCCGTCAGCGCGCGAGCAGGGCGTCGAGCTTGGTGAACGAGCTGCTCCAGCCCTCGCGGGCCATGCCCTCCACCTCCTCGGTGTAGGGGCCCTGCCGCAGCACCAGCCGGGTCTTGCCACCCTCGTCGTGGAACTCGAGCCGCATATACATGTGGGTGATCCCCTCCTGGCCCGGCATGCCTTCCCAATCCTCGGTGCCCACGAGGAGTTCGTTCTCGACGACCTCGGTGAATCTCGCGTTGACGGGCGAGGTCATGCCCGGATCGTCGTCGCTGACCATTACGAACCGCTGGTGGCCGCCGACCCGGACGTCGATGTCGACGGTGTCGCGAGGCACGGAGTACCCCACCGGGCCAAACCACTGCGCGAGCTGGTCGGGGTCGGTGAAGGCCCGGTAGACGAGCTCCCGCGGAGCGTCGAAGATCCGGGTGATGACCAGTTCGTTGGTGGGTGTGGAGTCCGCCATGGCGCTGTTCCTTTCTCGCTGCTGTCTTCTTGGGGTTGTCTTCTCACTGTTGCTGCTGGTCCGCCGGTGTCGACTGCGCTTGCTGGACGTGTCGCAGGTGCGCGTCGAGGCGCTCGAAGCTGGTGTCCCAGAACTGCCGGTAGCGCTCCATCCACGCGGTGGCCTCCTGGAGCGGCCCGGGATTGAGGCTGCTTGAGCGCCACTGGGCCGTGCGGCTCCGGGAGATCAGCCCGGCCTGCTCGAGCACTTTCAGGTGCCGCGAGATCGCGGGGAGGCTGATGGTGAACGGTTCGGCCAACTCCGAGACGGTCGCGTCCCCTTCCGCCAGCCGGGCCAGGATCGCCCGGCGGGTCGGGTCCGCGAGCGCCGCGAAGATGATGCTAAGCCGATCGGATGCCATCGCATTTAACCCTACCGCTAATTAACTGATACGTTAAACATAGGGCGAGGTCGTCGCGTCGTCAAGCACCGCCGACAACTTCCGCGAGGCTTCGCCACCGCGCCGCTCCGACCCCTGAGGGCTCCGCTGCTCGGCGTCACATAGGGTGCAATCAGCGTAAAACCGCACAACCCGGCGGTGCATGAAATGCGCAAGCACGGCAGCGCGAGACAGCACGAGCCACACAGCACGAATCAGACAGAGCGAGCCGGACAGGGGCAGCCATGGCAGCCTTCGACCCCCACCCCGACCAGCCTCGATGGTGGCCGCCCCGGCAACCCACGTTCGCGATGCCGTCCCCACCGGGGCCGCCGTCACCCGTTCGCTTCCCCGTTCCCGGCGGCCGGCCGCCACGTCGCCTTCCCATGCGCTGCCCGAGCATCGCTGTCATGATCCTGGCAGCGGTCGTGACGGCCACCGGCCTGACCGCATGCGCGTCCCGCCACGGCTCCGGGTCCACCGAGCCCGCGTTCTTCGGTGTCGGCGGATGCGTGCGGGTCACCGTCGAGCCGACGACGGTCCACGGTATTACCCGCGTCCCGGCACAGTACGGGGCTGTGCACTGCGACGACAGGACCGCCTACGCGAAGATCATCCAGATGGGCCCCGGTGGTTCCGTCCTGTCCACGCCGAGCGCCTCGACCGAGGATCTCGGCTGCCCGGAGGATACCGATGAGATCGCAAGCATCCGCAGCAATCTCAGCCTGGAAACCCGGACGGCGTGCCTACGCAACCTCAACGCGCCGCACCCGGGCGACCCAGGTCAGGGCGGCGGCCTCGTCCGCTCCGGTGACTGTCTGCAGGTCTATGCCACCTACAGCAACAACCTGGACGAGGTGGCATGTACGACAAACGACTGGACCGTGGACGGTGTCACTTTCGGCAAGGAATGGTTCGGCCAGGTCGTGGGGCGGGCGGACGCGGCGGGCGGGTGCCCACCCTCGGCCATTTACACGATCACAATCAAGAGCAAGGTCACGCCGGTCATATGCCTCGCCAAGAACGGCGGCTGGCTGCCGGTCGTCGGCGACTGCGTCGACGCGAACACCTTCATGCGGGTGGCGAACCGCCGTCCATGCACCGACAGGTATCTCGCACTAAAGATCACCGCTCTGGTTCCCCAGGGTCACACCTGCCCCGGGAACACTCGTCCCACGGCCGTTCCCGGATACCTGTCGCAGGTTTGCTACCAGCACATCAGCTGATCTTCAGGGTCAGAATCAGGCCTGGGGGTGGACACGCCGCGCGGGATCGCCATGGACGGCATGACCGGCGTCGCGCCGTTCGTCTTGCTGACGGTCGGCGCGGCCGTCACGAACGCGGTCGGCTCCGTGGCCCGCCACCGGGCGATCGGGCTGATCCGCACGGTCACCTCGTCGGAGGTCAGGATCTCCTGGCTGTTCACGACAGGGATCCGCGGGCGCATGTCCACAACCTGGTGGGACACCCGCGACCTGCGGTAGCGGTGCCGGCCTGGCTCGAGAACCCGGTCGAGGCGACCGTTGGGGATCACGGCCGTCGCCTCCCACTGGCGCGACGACCACAGAGAATCGTGTGACGGAGCGAGGACCACCGGAGGTTGGCACGACCGGCGTCAGTCGTATGCGGACGCGACGCCCTACCGGCCGGTGGCCCGCAGCGGTCCCCCGCACCAGCGGAGGACGACCAGGAAGAGGATCATCGGCATGAAGAATCCTCACCGGTCAACGGTAGCGATCTACCTCGGCATTCTCGCCACCCGACGGATCTCATCGGCACCGCTTCGGCGCCCGCAGGACGAGGACCGCCCGCTACGCACCGAGCGGCGGTTGCGTTCCACCCCACCCGCCGGATCCAGGCATCCCACCGATCTCCTCCTCGCCTTCACCAACGCCGCCTGGTCCGCCGACCGTAGGTAGGAACCATTGCGATAGCGACGGAAACCACCTACGGATGTCGGTGGAAACCGCCGACCGTAGGTCATCGACGAGGCCCCGGGCTTCGAGACCTTGACCTATAGTCTCCGCGTATATAATCTCCGCACGGATCATCCGGAGGGAGCAGCCATGTGGACTACCGAATACAGCGCGGTGGCGGACGTCTCACCCGAGGCCGTCTGGGCCGCACTGCGGGACCTGCATTCCGGTGTGAAGCTGAGCGACAACAGCGACACGTTCGAGTTGCACGGCCCGTTCGCCGTCGGCACGGAAATCTCGGTCACACCGCAGGGGCAGGACACCTTCAAGTCAAAGATCATCGAGCTCGTGGAGGCCGAAGTCTACGCGGACCAGACCGCCTTCGGTGAAGTCACCCTTCTGTTCCGGCATACCCTTGCGCCGCTCGGTGACGGCGGGACCAAGGTCACCCACCGTTTGGAGATCGATGGTCCGAGAGCCGACGAGGTGGGCCCGGGGCTGGGTCCCCAGATCAGCGAGGACTTTCCGGCTGCCATGGAGGACCTTTTCGCCGCCGCTCGACTGCGGAATGTTACGCAAGCGGTCTCCGGGTCGTGACCCGCTTCGCGGGAGGCCCAGCTGAGAGTCCCGGCTTTCTGCTGTGGCACGTTACACTACGTTGGCAACGTGCCGTCACCGAAGCGCTCGGCCCGTTGGGCCTGACTCACGTACAGTTCGTGTTACTCGCCTGCACATGGTGGCTCAACGAGCACGGTCAACAGCCCAATCAGGTTGCCATCGCCACCCAGGCCGCCACCGACATCCGGATGACCTCCCAGATTCTGAGTAAACTCGAACGCAAGGGCCTCGTGGCGCGGCATGCGGACACCCGGGACACCCGCGCGAAGGTCATCACCGTGACCGATCGTGGCGCCGCCCTGGCACAGCAGGCGATCGTGATCGTCGAACAAGTTGACAGCGACTTCTTCGGTACCCTCTCCGAGCCCTTTCTGGCGTCATTGCGCGTCCTTGCCCAACTGGAGCGCGCCCAGCCGGTGTCCCCGGTTGACGTCCACCTGGCCAGGCGGGCCGGCGAGACACCGCAAGCCGAGTAACCGGAGCGGCCTGCACCCACGGTGACAAGCCTGGTTGTCGCTCCGGCCGACTGAGCACACGCTCGTACAGCCCTTCCCTACGCAGCAACGCCCCCCGAGCGCCGTGCTCGGTCAACGCGTCGTACTCCCCGACGATCCTCAACTTGTACGAAGCGGTGAACGTCCGCCGCGTCGCCTGGCCATCCCTCGGCCCGGACTCCCTCCTCCCCTTCCCACTCGATCCTTCCGGACCACCCGACGACACATCATTCATGGTCAACGTCACAAGATCCTGATCCGCATCTCGCCCTACTCGCTACAGGCCCCCTGCCGGCAAGATCCGGTCTGCTAGCGATCATGGCATGAATTTTCGAGGCTTGGTAGCAGGACATGATCTTGGTGGGCACCCGGCGCTGTTTCACTGCCGTACCGCTACCGAACCGGGCTCGCGCGCCGGCGCACACGGCGGCGGATTTGTACCGGTCGTGCGGTCAGCGGGGAGGAACCAGTTGGACGGCATACCTCAGTGGGTGTGCATGCCGGGGATGCCGCCCTTCCAGGGCGCGAACCGCTCCGGCATGGGGACTAGCCCAGGATAGGGGTCGCCGACCATCGGCGCCCCCAGCATGGCACCCCAGCCATGATGTCCCGGCTGCACCTGGTAGTAGCCGTTGCCGGCGTTGGTGCCGCCGTCAACCAGGAGGTTGAGCCCGGTGACGTAGCTGGAGGCGTCTGAGGCGAGGAACAGCAACGGCCCGATGAGCTCCTCGGCCCGGCCGACGCGCCGCATCGGGGTCCGGCTGGCGACGTACTCCGCGACGCCCAAACCCTCGAGGCCGGGCGCCGTCATCGGGGTCACGATGAACCCCGGCGAGAGGGCGTTGACCCGGACGCCCCGGTCGGCCCACTCGCAGCCAAGTTGGTAAGTCAGGTTGAGCAGAGCGCCCTTGGCTGCGGTGTAGCCGATGACGCTGAGCTCGTTGGCCCCACTAGCGAGGATCGAGCAGATGTTGATGATCGAGCCGGACCCTGCCGCCAGCATGTGCCGGCCGGCGTCCCTGGCAAGCAGGTAGGCGCCGACCATGTCGACGTCGACGATACGGCGGAAGGTTTCCAGGTCGAAGTTCTCCGCAGGCAGGCCCCGAAGATCGGAGATCCCGGCGTTGTTCACCAGGACGTCGATGCGGCCGTAGCTCTCGATCGCCCTGGATACAATCCGCGCCACGTCCTCCTCCTTCGAGACGTCTGCGACCACGGCGGTGGCCTTGACGCCCTTGTGCGTGCAAGCGTCGGCAACGGCTTGGAGGAGTTCGCCGCTGCGGGCGGCGAGAACAAGGTCGGCGCCCGCATCAGCGAGGGCCAGGGCCATAACTTCACCGAGGCCATAGCTGGCCCCGGTCAGCACGACGACCTTGTCCCGGATGTCAAAAAGGCTGGACATGGCTTCCTTCTGTTCTCTTCGATACCAGGTTTCCAACAAAGCGGGCGACGACGGGATCGAGGTCCCGCCATGGCACGAAATGCAACGCCGTGAAACGGCACTACCCGGCGAACCGGCGAGCCAGGCTGCCGTCAGCCATCGCCGCAGCCCGGTCGCGGGCGACATCGATCCAGCCGGGATGGGTGATGATCCAGAACCGCTCGGACCGCACGGCGTCGACGACCATGGCCGCGACCGCGGTCGGGGCAAGGCCTTGCTCGCCGAGGAGGCGGGTGGAGCTGGCCGCGAACCGCTCCGCGACAGCGCCGGTTGATTCGGGGACGTTCACGGGCCGGTTCCGCTCGGCGCGGACGATATTGGTGTTGACAGCGCCGGGGCAGAGCACGCTCGCGTTCACACCCGTCCCCTCACATTCGACGCACAGGGTCTCGGTGATCGCGACTACGCCGAACTTGGCGACGTTGTACGGGGCGATGCCGGGGTTGGCCTGGAGTCCGGCGGTCGAGGCGGTGTTGATCACATGTCCACGCCCCTGGCGCTTCATGAGCGGCACGAAGGCGCGGATGCCATAGATGACACTCCAGAGGTCCACATCGACCACCCACCGCCACGTCGCGAGCGGGATGTCCTCGATCAGTCCGGCGGCGACGACGCCTGCATTGTTGTGCAGGACATCGACAGTGCCGTAGTGATCGACAGCCTGGTCGCGAAGGCGGGAGATGGACTCGGCGGATGAGACATCGGTGACGACGCCCAGGACATCATGCCCGTCACCGCGCAGTTCGGTTACAGCGTCATCGAGGGCGGCGGCCTCGATGTCTGCCAGCACGACGCGCATGCCCTCCCGCGCGAACGCCGCAGCGACGGCTCGGCCGATGCCGCTGGCCGCACCGGTTACGACAGCGACTCCTCCGCTGAGCTGCTCCATCGTGTTGTCCTCCCATATTCGCGGCGGGTACGGGCTGGCTCGCCTGGACGCTTGTCAACGAATCGCGCTCAGTGATCGGCCGCCGGATCGCTGCGCGGCAGGACCAGCGCCTGGCAGTCCGCAGCAACACGGTCCCAGTCCAGGTAGAGACGGACGCTGTGGGCGGCGCCGTCGGCGTCGAGCGTGGCAACCAGCGTCCCCCTGGTCTGTGCCGTGGCATTGCCGAGAGTGAACAGCACCGCGACGACAGCCCCGTCCCCGATGACCCGGCTCACCTCGATCCGGCATCGGGACAGGACGGCGGAGAACCGCTCGACGACGTCCAGGACTGGCCCGCGCCCGCTGATCTCGGTATGACCGACGTGAGTGGCGACTGGGTCAGCGGAAAGGTAGCGGCTGGCGGCCGCGGCGGGGTCAGCGCTGAATGCGGCTGCCGCCTCACTGACCAGACGGTGATACCAGTCTGTGCCGCCACGCCATCGGCGGTCGTCGGGTGGAACGGTTCCCCGGCTGACCGTCGAGTCGGCGCGGCGGTGTGCCCAGTCGAACCACCCGACCTCGTCGACGACCTGACGGACTGCCTGTCCGGCGGCCGGCTTGCCGACCCGCCACCACAGGGCTGCCTGGGCGTACTCGCCGGTCGTCGGGCCCACCACGGTTGTCTCCAGGAACGCCTCCGGCGGATCCACGAGGACGCGGACGAGCTCGTGGCGGTGTTCGGGAATCATCGTGGCGAGCCGGTCCTCGAGCCGGTGGAGCATGTCGATACCGTCGACCACGGTGGTCCTCGCCATCGACTCCATGTGGATCGACGGGGCGTAGGTCTCGTCGGCCATCTGGTGCGGATCGACCGCCCACAAATCGGCGAAGCGGATCGCCAGACTCAGGATCTCGGCCCGCTCCCACCCAGGGTCCGCCTCTTCGCCGGGGATCGGCGCCGTTGCGCCGCTCATGTGCCCGTCTCGACGTCACGGGCCTGTCCAGCAGGCAGGAGCGATACGCCAACAGGTGCGAACTGGTCCAGCGTTGCAAACCCCATCGGGGCTACCTCCAGCGGTCTGAGACGTCGAATAGCCACCCGCGCCTCCTCAGCGATTTCCCGGCAGCGACGGGAGCGCGGTGAAGCTCCCGTCTGGCAGCCCGCCCTGGTAGGTGGCGGTGAAGCGACGCTCGGCGAACAGCCAGGCACCCTCCTGCCGGGTGTAACGGTCCTGATAGCAGCCGATCACCAAGCCGTTGGCCCCGTCACGGCGGCCCACCTCGAACACCGTCCATGAACCCACAGCGCCGTCGCCCTCCTCGCGGGCGTGGCCGTGGCCCACCATCTGCAGCACCGACTCGAAGCTCGCCATGGCCGCCCGCCAGAACGCCACCACCTCGTCGCGGCCACGCAGCAGGCGGTCCGGACCGAGCTGCCACGTGCACTCCTGCGCCCACGTTTCCGCCCAGGCGGCGGCGTCGTTCGCGTTAACGGCATCGGAGTAGCGGGCGACGAGGTCAGCGATCGCGATGCGGTTCGCGGCATCCATGCTGCTCCCCTTCCTCACGACCGGGAGGTCGCCAGCCCCTACTATCAGTCGCCGGCCAATGGATGGTCGTCATCCACCGTCACCAGTCCGGGACGGTACAAGCCCGACGACGTCCTCGGTGCGGATCGGCGTGGGCTCTGCGATCTCGGGCAGAGGATCGTCGGTGCGCCCCAGGGCACGGCTCTGGGCCAGCCGCTGGCGGTACATGGCGAAGGAGACAGCGCCGACCAGGGCAACCCCGTTGAACATTTCGGCGAGCCATTGCACCCCGGTGATGAGCTGCAGGCCCTTCACGCCGACCGCCAATACGTAGATGGCCAGGATCGTGCCCCACAGGTTGAAGCGGCCCGGCTTGATCTGGGTCGAGCCGAGGAAGACCGCGGCGAAGGCGGGCAGGAGCAGGCCGACGCCGAAGGTGAGCGATGGGCCTGTCAGCGACCCATAGAACACGCCGGCGATGCCGCACACCGTGGCCGAGGCAATCATGGAGTACCACGTATAGCGCCCCACGTTCACGCCGGCCAGGCGCGCCGCCTCCGGGTTGCCGCCGCTGGCGTAGAGGTACCGGCCGGCGGGAGTGTGGTCCAGCGCCCACCACACGATCAGGGCCAGGATGAGCAGGTACAGGACGATGATCTGGAACCCTGCCACGCTGAGCTGGGTGAGGTTCGTCCACGACGTCGTCGTCGGCGGAATGGGCTGGCTCTGCCCGGACACGATGTCCTGCACGGCGGTGATGATGCTTCCCATGCCGAGCGTGGCGATGAAGGAGTTGACCCGGAGGCGGACGATGACGAAGCCGTTGATGACGCCGATCACCACACTGGTAGCGATGGTAACGGCGATGGCCGGCCACATGCTCCACCCTTGGACGGTCTGCAGCCACACGCAGACAATGGTGGAGAGGTTGATCGTGGCTCCGACCGAGAGGTCGTAGGCACCTGCCGTGAGCGGGATGAGGACGGCGATCGCGAGCATTGCCGTGACGGCCTGCTGCGAGGCGACGGACTGGACCGTGGCCGCCGTCAGAAACAGGTGCGGCGTCCAGATCCCGAACACGATGACGAACAGGGCCAGCAGGTACAGCCCGCTGAAGCTGTTGAAGCCGAAGTTGATCTTCGACACGGTAACCCGCGAGCTCATAAGCTGACGACCTCCTGCTCGCCGAGACACGCGTGGGAGATGTTGGCAGTGGTGACGGACGATCGGTGAAGCTCGGCGACGACCCGACCGGTGCGCAGCACCAGCACTCGGTGACAAAGGGCGACCAGTTCCTCAAGGTCGGAGGAGCTGATGAGGATGGTGGACCCGCCGCTGGCGGCGGCTAGGAGCTGGCGGTGCAGCTCGCCCTTGGCGCCTACGTCCACACCCTGGGTCGGCTCGTCAAGCATGAAGACCTTGGGGTGGAGCCGTAGCCACTTGGCGAACAGCACCTTCTGCTGGTTGCCTCCGCTGAAGTTGGCCAGCGGTTGCTCCGTTGCCCCCGTGGGACGCACGCCCAGCCGCTCAAACCATTGGCGGGCCTCGGCTCGCTCAGCCCCGCGCCGCAGCAACAGGCCGCGCCAGAACTGCCGCAGGCCGGAAATGCTCAGGTTCTCCCGGGCCGACAGGTCCATCATCGCCCCGCTGACCTTGCGGTCGGGCGGCAGGTAGGCCAGGCCTGCGGCGATAGCGGCCCGCGGGTCGTATGGCGGCAGCGGGCGGCCGCTCGTCTCGACGATCCCGGCGAGGCGGGGCAGTGCGCCGAAGACCGTGCCCAGCAGGCTCTCGCGTCCCGACCCGGTGATCCCGGCGAAGCCGATGATCTCGCCCGGCCCGGCGTCGAAGGTCACGCCCCGCACCTGTGGGCCCCGCAGGTCCCGCACGCTGAGGGAGGGGACGACGCCGTTGGTGCCGCGCGGCTCGGGGGTGGGCAGCTCACCCAGCTCATCGCCCACCAGCAGGGTGATGAGCCGCCGCCTGTCAAGCGACGACACGGGCACCGTTGTAACCAGGTGGCCGTCGCGGAGAACGGTGACGTTGTCGGCGACCTGGAAAATCTCGTCCAGCCGGTGGCTGACGTAGAGCACGGCTACGCCGTGCGCCGCGACCCGGCGCACCATGTCGAGCAGCTGGTGCACCTCGTTCTCCGGAAGCGTCGCCGTCGGCTCGTCGAGGACGAGCAGTTTGACCTGGTGGTCGTCCTCACCCTCCAGCGCCCGGGCCACGGCGACGCCCGTGCGCTGGGCGAGCGACAGCGCGGCGACCGGTGTGCGGGGGTCGACCTGGACGCCGACGCGGCGAAGCAGCGCCGTCGCCTGCCGCCGCGTGTCCGCCTCCCTGATCGTCCCGAACCTGCAGGCGAACCCGCTGCCCAGGTACAGATTGTCGACCACGGACAGTTGCAGGACGAGCCCGAGGTCCTGATGCACGAAGCGAGCGCCCATCTCGTGAGCGGCCTGGGCGGACCCGAAGGGCAGTGGCAACCCGTCGATCTCGACCTCGCCGCCGGGGTCAGGGCGATGGTAACCGGCGAGGATCTTGATGACCGTCGACTTGCCCGAGCCGTTCTCGCCCACGAGGGCGTGCACCTCACCGGGCTCGATGTCCAGATCGAAGTCCGACAGGGCGACCGTCCCCGAGAAGGACTTGGTGAGGCCGCGAACCCGAAGGCCGGGGCGAGACTCCCTCGCCCCGCCCTCGGCCAGCGTCGGGCTCAGGCTCCCACGTGCCAAAGCTTCTCCATCTGTGCTGCGTAGTCCGCGGGCTCGTCGTAGGACTCGGACACGGCGAAGTTCTCGTCCTTCGTGAGCAACTGGATAGGCAGCAAGCCTTCGCTGGCAGAGATGGGCGTGCCCTCCAGGTGGCGCAGGACGGCGTCCAACATGGCCCACGCGCTGTAGTTGAGGGCTACGCCGGTGAAGGCCGTCGCCTTCCCTGCCTTGATGTCGGTCTCGGTGGCGACGTCGGCCCCCGCGCCAATGACTTTGACCTTCAGGTGCGCCGCCTCGAGCGCTGCGGGGAGGCCGGCCACCCACGGCCCGTTGTCGGTGACCACCCAGTCGACCTCCGGGTGACGCTGCAGTGCTGAGACGATAGCCGCCGTCGAGCCGCCGCTCGTCACCTGACTGATGGTGCCCGTGAGCGGCGTGACCGAGCAGCCGGGACACGACGCCTGCACCTTGGCCCGGAATGCCTTGTCAAAGGCGTCGAGGATCGGGAAGTCCGGCACCTGGAACTGGAGGATCTTGCCCTTCCCCTCAGAGTTGACGATGAAGTAGGCGGCCAGCGCCTCGGCGGTGGCCTGCACGCTCTGTTCGTCGTTGATGTTGGCGATGATGGTGTTGTTGATCGCCTGTGGCCCGATGTGGCCGACCACGATAGGCACGCCGGCCTTCTCGTAGGCAGGCACCTCCGACTGCCACACGACCCCGGGGATGCCCGTCACTCCCACGGCGACCGGGTTGTACTGCAGCGCCTGTCGCAGGCCCGAGATGAGCGTCGCCGGATCTGCCGACTTGTACGGGATCACCTTCAGCTCCCAGCCGATCGCGGCTGTCGCGGCTGTAAACGCCTTGGATAACTGTGCGCACTGCGCGACGTCGCACTGCAGGAACACGAAGGTCTTGCCCTTGGCCGGAGCCTGCTTGAGCGGCGTGGAGATCGGGATGGTGGTGGGTGCCTGCTTATACTTGGCCACGACCGCGGACAGTGCAGCCAAGTCGGTTGCCCCGTTCGACGTGCTGGTGCCGGCGCTGGCGGTCGTGCCGCTGACCGTTGAAGCCGGCTTGGTACCGCCGCAGGCCGCCAGGAACGTGGCGGCGGCGAGGGCCAGGGTGCCAACGGTGATCGCCCGTGGCCACGTGGACTTTTTCAGCATGACGATGGAGGCTCCCATCTAAGGTAACAGCACGGCGCCAGCCGGCTGGCCAGGACATAGTTGATCAGTCAGTTACTAGTACGCTGACTACTGTCGAGAACGAAGATGAGGTACCGGTGCGTCGAGGTCGTCGATCAGTCGCGGACGGTCTCGCCAGCTACCGGGAAGCCGAAGTGGTACGTCCCGCCGGCGGCTGCGCTGTCCGCGCCGCCCACAGCCTCGCCTGCGATGACCTTGACCGTCGGCCCGCCATCGAACTCGTTGAGCGAGCCTCTGGCCCTTCCGTCGTCGCGGCCATCGATCGCGAGCTGGCCGCCCTCGCGCGGCAAAGCGCGAGCGATGTCTCGCATCGCGCCGGTCTGCCAGGCGACCCTGCACCCGAGCGCTGCCATGTGCGCCTCCGTCCTCGGCAATCAGGCTCAGTGTGACGCAGGCTACACAAGTAATCAACCAGTCAATTTAAACTCGTGATCGAAGCGCCCCGTCCGGCCCGGCCCGTCCGGCTCGGAAGTCTGTCCTTGACTGGCCGCGACTGCTGGTAACATACTGACTGGTTACATTGCGATGGGCTGAAGGCGCCGACTGCCGGGCCAGGGGCTGTCCCGCCGCCAACGCGCCGCTTGTCAGCCGGACAAGGCGGGTCCGGGTCGCGCTTGTTCGTCGTCCCGGCTGGGCGTGGTCGAAGTCCGGCAGAATCGTACTATCGTCAGCCGGGCTCGGCGACCGACAGGAAGAGGCTTGAAGCTTGCCAAGGTCCAAGGCGCCGAGACTGGGACGGCCGCCGGCATCCAACGCAGCTGAGACCCGCCAGCGGATCATCGCGACGGCCGCGGAGATGTTCGCCATAAACGGCTACGGGAGGACGACCAACAAGGACGTGGCCCTGCGGGCGGGCATCACCACGGGCGCGCTCTACTACTACTTCGACTCCAAGCTGGCCATGTACCTGGCCGTGTACTGGGAGCTGGCGGCGCTGGTCAACGAGCGCCTCAACAGCGCGATGCACGAGGAGAGCACCTTCTCCGGCAAGTTCCGGGCCATTATGGAGGCCGTGTACCAGATGAATCGCGAGGATCCTTCTATTGCGCGGTTCCTCGGTACGGTGCGCGTCGACCGCATGCGCCATGAGGAACTGCGGTCGGCCATCCCGCACAGCCCAGGGGAGGGCGCCAACCTCATAGCGCCGATGGTCGACGCCGGAATCGAGTTCGGCGAGATCGACCCGGAACGCCGCGAGGTCATCGAGGCGGTGATACGCACCATCTTCGTGGGCCTGACCGACGTCTCCGCGCAGATGGCGGATCCGCAATACCACCGGCGAGCCATCGACGGGATCGAGGCCCTTTTCGCCGGGGACCTCGTGCGCCATCCGCGCCGGACGGCGCGTCGCCGGGCCGGGTGAGCGCGCCACCTCGGCCCGGCGGCGTCAGGACGCAGGCGGGGATTGCGCCCGGTTGCTGGTGTACCGGGGTCCGCCGATCCAGACGCACAGCTGAGGGTCCGCATCGCGGAGTTCTCCGCCGACCCAGCGGCCGTCGACGCTGAAGTGGCCGACCCGGCCGTCCTTGGTGGTTACCCGCACCAGGTCGCCGTCGGGCTCATAGAGAGCGCCCGTGAACGGGTGGTGGAGGCCTTCGCTCACCTGCTCCTCACTCCCCAATCCACTCGGTCAGCTTGCGGTGCAACCAGCGGACCTTGGACTCCTGATATTCACTCAGCAGCACGCCAGACCGAAGCGTGGTCTCCAGCCCGAGCTGGACGTTAGCCATGTTGAACGTGTCCTGGTCGAACACCTTACCGAGCGACGAAAGCCTCGGCTCAGCGCTCCATGGCTCGTCCGCGGCGAGCCAGCGCACGGGCGAGGGATGCGGACGCTGTCCGCGGAAGGGTGATAGCAGCAGCACCTCCATGACGCTGCTGCGGTGGTCGTCGCCGTTGGGCCGGAAGCGGTAGACGATGCGGTTGAAAGCCCCCCAGGGATGGAAGTTGGGGAACACCGTGTAGTCAATGCTGTCCATCATCTCGGCGTCCGACATGCGGTCGACCTGGTCACCGGCGAGCGGTCGCCACCGCGTCCGGGCCAGCTCGGCGGCGACCGCCCGCATGCGCTCACCTGGCCGCAGCGTGATCGGGCTGGCCTCCCCGTCGCGGAGGTCGAGCATCGAGCGCAGCATCTCCTCCTCGCTCGGGACCCAGGTGAGATGAGGGCTGGTAACGCCGCCGGGGGTGATGGCCCGGGCGAAGTTGTCCCAGACGTCGACCTGTGTGAGCAGGTCGCCCTGCCAGGGGAGGATCTGCGGATGGGTGCCCGCGACGTGGTAGGCCTCGCAGAATGCTTCCTGGGCGACCTTCCAGTTGGCCTGGATGACCTTGGCCACGTGCACCTCGACGTAGGCCGAGCCCAGGTCCCAGTCAGCGAAGTGAGCGATGATCCCGCCGAGGAACTCCTCCAGCGGTCCGGCGCCGGGGTCGGGGTTGAGGAACACGAATCCCGCCCAGCTATCCACCCGGACCTGCGGGAGGGTGAGGTCACGGTCCCGCAGCTGGGGGAAGTCCCAGCCGGCTGGCACGTCGGCGAGGTCCCCGTCGAGTCGCCAGGCGAAGCCGTGGAAGGGACAGCGGAAAAGGCCGTCGCAGTGGCCGTCGTAATCCCTCAGTCGCCTACCACGGTGCAGGCACGCGTTGACGTAGCCCCGGATGGTGCCGTCCGCCTGACGGACCAGCAGGTACGAGCGGCCGGCGATATCGTACACGACGACGTCGCCGGGCTCGGGGAGGTGCTCCTCCCGGCAGGCGAACTGCCACACCCTGGACCACAGCCGCTCTTTCTCAAGTTCGTGATAGGCCCGCGAGGTGTAGCGCCGGACGGGGATGTCCTCTGTGCCGAGGCAGGAGTTGTGCTGCAGGCGGAGGACGGCGGGCACCTCATGGGTGTCCTCGTCGAGGAGACGCTGGTACGGGCCCGACAGCGCCGCCACCTTCTGCTCGGCTTCCGCGAGGGCCTTAGCCGGCGGAGACTCCACAAGCCGGTCCAGCTGGCGGATGGCGGTGTCGGCATCCGCGACGTGGACCACGCTCCAGCCGGCGGCGGCCGCTGGCCGAAGGTTGTGAGCTAGATGGTCGAGGTAGAGGATCCGGTCGGGCGACGCCCCGAGGCGCTCGGCGACGAGCTCGTAGATGGCGGCGTCCGGCTTGCGCAGGCCGACCTCGGAGGAGTCCACGACAACGTCGAAGAGCCCAAAGTCGACCATCGCCTCCAGGCGCGCCCGCAACTCCTTGAAGCTGTTGGTGAGCAGCGCCGTCCGGTAATCGGCGGCGCGCAGAGCCCCGATCCGGCTGACGACGGCGTCAACGGCGGTGACGTGCGCGTCCAGGATGATGTCGAGCTCGTCGTCCTCGACGGCGATCCCGGCGGCAGCGGCGATCGGCGCGAGCATGGCAGGAAGGTCGGCGCAGGCGATCTCGCCCCGCTCGGCCCGGTGCCACGGGTGACCGGAGGACACCTCGCTCGGCCCGAGGATGACATCACGGAGCACGGCCGGCTCGACGCCGTGCCGGGCCGCCACCGCGGCGATCGTGTGTACCACAGGGGTGACCAGCACCCCGCCGAAGTCGACCACCACGGCGTCGAAGCTGCGCCCGACGCGGATGGGAAGGCCAGCGAGCTCCGTCACGACAGGTCCTCGATCAAGGCGGCGGGAGTCCGAGCGCGCTGCGGGCTGCCGCATCCGCGCCGGCGTGGTAGATACGGAAGCAGGACAGAACCCACTGGATGAGCACGACTCGTGGGACGCAATCGTCTCGGTCCTGCGGATGCAGCAGCTCGACGGTGCCAGCGATCAAGATCACGACTCCCCTCTGTGGGCTCCCCAATACTAATTGATCGAGCGATTGTTTACTAGGCGAGGCTGCGCCTCGGCGGTCGCGGCTCGGGCGGCGCGCTGACCGCGACATGTTTCCGTGCTCGCTACGGTGCCGCTTCCGCAGCACCGTAGCGAGCACGGAGGTCGCGTTTGTTGAGTTTGCCCATCGCGGTGCGCGGCAGGTCGGGCACGAACCTCACCGCACGTGGGCACTTGTAATGAGTCAGCCGGTCCCGGCACCAGGCGAGGAGGTCCTCGCCCGCGAGCGCGGGATCCCTGGGCACCACGAGCGCCAGCAACGCCTCGCCAAGATCGGGAACGGGCACGCCGATGACGGCCACGTCCTGCACGCCCAGGTGCGCCGCCAGCACTGCCTCGGCCTCAGCCGGGTAGACGTTGACCCCGCCAGACACCACGAGGTCAGACGCCCGGTCGGTCAGGTAGAGGTACCCGTCCGCGTCGAGAAGACCGATCTCGCCCATGACGAAGTACCCGTCGCCGACGAAGCTGGCCGCCGTCTTGTCCGGGTCATGCAGGTACCACGGACCGCCGTCGCGCCCGTTGCGCACGCACACCAGGCCCTCGGCACCAATCGAAAGCTCCTGTCCGTATTTGTCTCGGATACTGACCTCGAACGGCGGCACCGCCCGGCCGACCGAACCTGGATGCGCGAGCCAGTCCGTCGAATCGATCGCCGTGACGGTACCGATCTCGGTAGAGCCGTAGGCTTCCACGACAACCGGGCCCATCCACTCGATCATCGCGCGCTTGACATCGGCAGGACATGGCGCTCCGGTGTGCGCGATCTGGCGCATGCTGCTGACATCGTGTCGGATGCGCAGGTCGGCGGGCAGCGCCAGTAGCCGGGAGAAATGCGTCGGCACCATGGTCGAACTCGCGATCCGGTACCGGTCGATGGCCCCCAGCGCCGCAGCCGCGTCAAACCGCGGCAGCACAACCATCGGCGTGCCCCCCGCCAGGCAGCGCAGCCCGTGCAGCGGCCCGGTGTGGTGCAATGGCCCCGCGACCAGGTGCGGCCCGAGCTGAGCGACCGCGCTGGCGGCGATGTTCGCCACGTGCTCGGCAACGGTCGCGCCGCCGGCAAACATCGCAAGAGGCTGCTCAGCCGCTTTGGGCACTCCGGAGGTACCGGAGGTGTACATGAGCGCCCGCCGTGGCGGCAGGTCGGCAGACGGCTCGTGCCGCGGGGCGGCGGCGGCGAACTCAGCAAGCGAGTCGACTACTACCGCTGCGGGGGCACCGGCCTGCCTGGCCACGGCCGCGGACTCCGGGCTGGCGAGGACCAGCCTGGCCGCGCTGTCGCGCAGGATGTGACCAGCCTCAGCCGGGTGGAGCTGCCAGTTCACCGGCACCGCCGACGCGCCAGCGTAGATCACGGCCAGGTGCGCGATCGCCGTCCACACGCTGTTCTGCGCAAGGATCGCGACCCGCCGGTCCGGGCCGAGGTCCGCGCCGAGCAGCGCGTGGACGGCGCGGTTCAGCCAGTCGTTGAGTTCGGCCCAGGTCAGGTTCTCAGTGCCATCCGTTAGCGCCCAGCCGGTCGGATCCGCTGCAGCGCGGTCGGCTATCCCTGCGACCATGATGGCGGGTCGATCCGGCCGGGCAGTGCCCCTAGATGCGCCTTCACCGGCACCTCCGGGTCCGGCCTGCCTGCCCGGCCTTCGTCCTCAGCCGGGTGGGTGGTCACGTGCATCGGTCCGCCCTTGCTCTTGCAGGTCCCGGTGGCCCGCCCGAGGAACTCTGCGAACAGCTCCCGCATGGGCACGCCCTTGGCGAGGTGGTCATGCATACCCCGGTATGTGGTGACGATGTAGTCGTCGCGGCGAAGCAGCGCGCCCACCCCCGCCGAGATGCACTCCTGGCCCTTGGGCGAGTAGTAGGTACTGCGTGCCCGGCCGCTCAGAAGCAGCTTGCGAAACTCCTCGTCCGTGCGGGATATCGCGGTCACGATCTCGAACATGCTGCGGAGCACGGCGGGTTCGGGCACGCGCGCTTCGTCGGTGTCGGGCACGTCCCTCCCTCAGACCCGGCAGCCGGTAAGACCGCCACGGACTGACAGCGTGCTCAGCATTCAAGCACGCCGACCGCCCCGCGTCCATAATCTATTAATCGATTAATATGCGTTGACTCTGCCCGTCCTCGCCGGTTAGGTTACGGCTGTCGCAGGTCGGTCGTCGGTGCATCACTCGGGGGCGGCGCCACGCGCCTCGGCCGCATCTGGCAGGCGCCTGGCACGGATGCAAAGACCGGGCATGCCCGTCGGTGAGTTTGGGGCCGCTGCCGCCCGCTGCTGCGCCAGCCGCCATCCCAGAGGAGACCATCCATGGCTAACCGCCGCTTCCGGTTCGGGGCCAAGGCCACCAAGGCCACGTCGGCCAGGGAGTGGTCGGAGATCGCACGACGGGCCGAGCACCTCGGCTACGACTCGCTCCAAATCGACGATCATTTCGGCAGCCAGCTTGCGCCGCTGCCAGCGTGCATGGCGGCCGCGGCCGCGACCGACACGCTGAAGGTAGGGACGCTCGTCGCCGGCAACGACTTCCGCAACCCGGTGGTCCTGGCCAAGGAAGCGGCCACCATCGACCTCCTGTCCGACGGGCGCTTCGTGCTCGGCATCGGGGCCGGCTGGCTGAACAGCGACTACCGCGCCGCAGGAATCGAACAGGCCGATGCCCGGACCCGGATTGCCCGGCTGGCGGAGACGGTGAAGATCTGTCGCGGGATCTGGACAGGCGAGCCGTTCTCCTTCGACGGCGAGCACTACCGGATCTCCGAGCTCACCGGGTACCCGAAGCCGACATCTTCCGTTCCGCTGCTGATCGGCGGTGGCGGCAAGGAGATCCTCTCCCTGGCCGCCCGCGAGGCGGACATCGTCGGCGTCAACCCGAAGATCGTCGCTCGGGCCGTCAATCCCCGCTCCATGGCCACCGCCGCCGCGGACGCTGTCGACGAACGCATCGGCTGGATCAAGGAGGCGGCCGACGGCCGTATGGACGACATCGAGCTGCAGCTACAGGTGTTCGTCACCATGGTGACCGACGATCGGCAGGCCGTGGCCGAGAAGCTGGCCCCGGCCCTGGGGCTGCCAACAGAGGTGGTCCTCAGCGCTCCGTATTTTCAGATCGGGCCACTGGAGCTCATCGCCGACAACATGCACGAGCTGCGCGACCGGTGGGGCATCAGTTACATCGCCTTCCAACAGGACGCCACCGAGGCCGTGGCTCCGGTGGTGGCCCAACTTGCCGGGACCTAGCGCGGTGAACGGCGCGGCCCTCCGCCGATGTCTGGGACGCCGGGACCCGGCCGTGCCGTCAGGTCCCGGCGAGGCGGGCGACGACCGGCGCGAAGTCTTCGAGCGCCCGTGCGCCGACGGTGACATAGCTGATGCCGTAGCGTTCCCGCCGGGCCACGAGCCGCTCGCATATCTCGTCCACCGACCCCGCGAGGACGTGCGGGTGGTCGGCTAGCGTCTCGGGGGGCAGACCGAGCGCGCCCGACAGGTGCGCCTGCGCCTTCGGGGGGTCGACCCCGACCATGGTGAAATACGCGGCGATCTCAAGTTCCAGACGCTCGAACCGGTCACCGGCACCCTCCCGGACCCAGCAGATCTTGCGGTCGGTGGCGTCCGCCGTCGAGCTTCCGACGCCGTCCGAGCCGATGCGGCCTGAGCGGTTGTCGAAGTTCAGGCTGACGATGTCGGCCCGTCTTCCCGCCAGCCGCAGGATGCGCTCGCCACCCCCGCCGACCATGAAGGGCGGGCGCGGTGTCTGCACCGGGGCCGGCACGCCCTGGTAGCCACTCACCTGCACGTGCGTACCCTCCACGGCGATCTGCTCGCCGCTGAAGTGGGCCTCGAGCAGGTCCATGACCTCCTCAAGGCGCTGCAGGCGGACGCCGGGCCGGTCCCAGCGGATGCCCATGGCTCGGTACTCCGCCTCGATCCAGCCCGCGCCGAGCCCGATCTCCAAGCGCCCGCCGGACAGGAACTCGAGGGTGGCCAGCTCCTTGGCCAGCACCGCAGGCAGGTGATAGTCGATGCAGAGCACCCGGCAGCCGATCCGGATGGTATCGGTCGCCGCGGCGGCAACGGCCATGGCGGGGATGGCAGCGAGATCCTGGACCGGGTGGCGGGTCTCCGCCTCCAGGGGGCCCGGCCCGAAGTAGTGATCGGCGAGGTGGAAAGCGGAATAGCCGAGCTGCTCGGCCTCGCGGGCGAGGGTGCGCCACTGCTCAGCGGACGTCGCCTGGTACGCCTGCAGGCCGAACCTGAACGGTTTTACTTGACTCACATGGCCCCCGCATCGGTCCCTGAGTGTGGCGGCATCCTCCCACGACAAGTGGGTATGGTCAATTACTAATCGATTGACTAATATGTTTCTCGGGACGCGGGCGGCCCGTTGCGCACGCAGAGGCGAACTGGCTGCTGGCCGGGCCTGAGTGCAGAACACTTCGGTGCCGGGCGCTACGCCGACAAGCGCGTGCTCGCCGCCAGGAGCCCAACGCCGCGGATCCAGCCACGGCAGACGACCCGAAGGAGGGCCGGACATGACTGAGATAGCCATCCCGACGTGCATCGCCGACATCACCCCGGCGTGGCTCACGGCCGCGCTCGGCACCACGCCAGCTCATGTGGTCGACGTCCGCACGGAGCGGATCGGTGTCGGCGTCGGACTTATGGCGGACGAGTGGCGGGTTACGCTCACGTACGACCAGCCCTTACCGGACCAGTTAGCGTCGGTAGTGGTGAAGCTGGCCGCCTCGGCCGAGGAGAACCGGACCATCGCGCACGAACGCAACCTCTACGAATCCGAGGTGCGCTTCTACCGGGAACTGGCGGCCCAGACCAGGACGCGAGTGCCCCGATGCTTCCACGCCCGCAAGGCCCGCGACGGCGCCGACTTCGTCGTCGTCATGGAGGACCTGAGCGCCCTGGGGATGGTCGATCAGCTCGACGGCCTGAGCCTGGTGCAGGCGGAGCAGGCCGTGACTGCCCTTGCTGACCTCCACGCCTCCTGGTGGGGGAAGGTGTCGACGCCGGAGCTCGACTGGATCCCGAGCATCGTGCACCCGCGGATGAAGATGATGGCAGACCTGTGGCCGCAGCTGTGGCCCGTGTTCGTGCAGCGCTTCGGGACGGATCTGCCCGACGGCGGCGAGGCACTCGGCGAGGAGGTTCGCGACCACTACTGGCCGTTCATGCAGCAACTGGCGGATGAGCCCTGGACCATCCTGCACATCGACTACCGCTGCGAGAACCTGATGTTCCAACTCGACGGAACCGGCCTCGTTGTGCTCGACTGGCAGTCGATCGGCCGCGGGCCAGGAGCATACGACCTGGCCTATCTGCTCGGCGGCAGCCTCACGGCCGAGATGCGCGCCGCCCACGAAGAGGCCCTCGTTGAGCGCTATCACCGCGAGCTGGTCGAAGGCGGGGTCCAGGACTACCCGCTCGACCGGCTGTGGGCGGCATACCAGCTTGCCCACCGCGTCGCCGGCACGGCGACGGCTGTGCTCGTCGGCGCGGGAACTGACCTCGGCAACGAGCGTGGCGTCGAGCTCGTGCGCACGATGGCTCACCGGCACTTCTCTGCTGCCGTCGACGCCGCCCGCGCGGCCTCATCCCGGGACGCCCTGGCGCCCAGCTGACCGGCGGGCGGGTAAGCGCCCATCCGGAGGGGAGTGAGCCCGATGAGCCAGCGCGGATGCCGCCCCACCCGGGCAGAGTAGGAAGCCCTCCGCGGGTGGGTCCGGCGCGGCGGGCGATGGCTGGCCTTGCACGGCACCAACGCCGCCCTCGACCTGACCCCCGACGGAGTCGTGAGCCCGAGGGTCATTCCCGTGCTGGCCGAGACCCTGGGCAGTCAGTTCATCGCCCATCCGCCGATCGCGTCCTACAAGGTGGAGGTCACTGCCCCCGATCACCCGCTGGTCGCCGGCGTCGCGCCATTCGAGACAACCGACGAGCTGTACCTGTCGGAGTACCACGGCGAACTGGAGGTGCTGCTGCACACCCGATTCGTCGGCGACGCACACGGCTTCGCGGAGTCGTCGTGGCCGGAGGAGCGGGACCACCCGGTGCTGTACCTGCGCCGCATTGGCAGCGGCACCGTCCTCTACCTGACCCTGGGACACCGCCGGGGCCATTACGACATGCGTCCGGCGGTGGCCTGGTGGCCTGGTGGCCTGGTGGCCTGGTGGCCCACTGTCGACCGCGGGTCGTGGGACCTCGACGTCTTCCGCCTGCTGCTCGAGCGGGGGGTCGTCTGGGGCCTCCGGAAGGAGCCGTTGTGAGCGACCCTCAGTGGCCGCCCCCGCGGCGTCCCCGTAGAGGTTCCGCAGTCACACCTCGCCGCAATGCGGGATCGGCCCCGACAGCGCGCCGATGCTGGTAGGAACGCTCTCATGTGGCCGCCGGGGACGTGACGTGGCCGATGCACGGCGCCGAGCCGCAGGCAGTTCGGAAGGGGACAGTCGTATGGCAACGCTGTTGGTCCACATCCGGGTACGTCCAGGGGCCGAGGAGCGCTTCGAACAGATCGCAAGCGAGCTTTACGCCGCGACCCACAGCCGCGAGCATGACGTCCGCCGCTACGAGTACTGGCGGGGCGAGGAGCCGGGGACGTACTACACGCTCGAATCTTTCGACAGGTTCGCAGGATTCCTCGCCCACGAGACCAGTCCGCACCATGAGGAAGCCAGGCCAGCTCTGCGCGACGTGCTGGAAGCGATCCGCCTCGAGTGGGTAGACCCGATCGGCGGGGCATCACCGCTGACGCCCACCGACATGCCGCCCCCGCAGCCGGACGCCACCGAACTCGAACGTGCGCTCTCGGAGCGCCTGGCAGCGCAGGTCCAGGACTGGTGGCTCCCGCTGCGAACTTCAGACGCCGCCAGCCGGGGCGGCGGTCCGGCACAGTGAGCCAGTGCGAAGGGCGAGGCGATGACGGCATCGATTGAAGGACGCAAGGCCATCGTGACCGGGGCCGCCCAAGGACTCGGACTGGCCTACGCGCGGGCCCTGGCCCGGGCAGGCGCCCACGTTGCCGTGTGCGACTCCGACGCATCCGTCGAGGACCTGGCCTCCCACCTGGCGGGCTGCCGCGGCTCCTTCTGGGCGACCGTCGCCGACGTGTCCTCGCCCGACGACGTCCGCCGTTTCGTCGACGGCGCAGCCGAGCGACTCGGCGGTATCGATATTGTCGTGAACAACGCCGCCGTGTGCCTGCCGACCAACCCAGTCAGCGGCTCCTGGGACAAGGCCGTTGACGACTGCGACCGCACCCTCGGTACCAATCTCCGCGGCGCGTACCTCGTCGGCCGGGCCGCGATCCCCTACCTCGTGCGCCAGGGCGGTGACATCGTCAACGTGACCACCGACCACATCCATACCTGCGGCTGGCCCGAGGCGCTGGACCACGCCGACGCTCCGGCCTGCCCATGGGCCAGTACCCCCCGGCCGCCCGGCGGCGGCCCGGCATTCGACCTCTACGACGCATCGAAGTGGGCTCTCAACGGCCTGACTCACGCCTGGGCACGGGCGTTGCGCCCGCAGGGGGTCCGCGTGAACTCATTCGGCATGGGAGCGACAGACACCCCGATGTACCGGAGGTTCCTCGGCGACCGCCCGCCAGCGCCCGGGCTGATGGCAGCCGGGGACGTCGCCGCCGTCCTGCTCGACCTACTCGCCGAAGGCCCGGAGGGGCGGACGGGCGACAGCATCCAGCTATGGGTCGGCCATCCGTGCATCCTGCCGCCGATAGCCACACTTCCCGCGGTCGTAGCCAGCAGTGAGGCACGTCCGGCTCGGAACGCTCCCGTCACTCACCAGGTAGAGCGCCCCGGATGTCTCGCGCCGGGTTTGATGGAGACCGTCAAGCCAGAAGGAACGAACGACGATGACGGTGCCGATGAAGTACCCCGCTGAGCTGCGGGAACGCGCAGTCCGGCTGGTGCTCGACGCGAAGGCCGAGCCGGACAGCAGCGGGAAGGGCGCGTGCCGGCGGATCGGTCAGCAGCTCGGCATCAACGCCGACACACTGCGGGGGTGGGTCGCCCAGGCGGAGGTCGACGCGGGCACCCGGCCGGACACGAGCTCCGACACGGCCACCCGGCTGGCCGGCTGGAACGGGAAAACCGGGAACTACGCCGGACGAACGCCATCCTGAAATCGGCGTCGGCTTTCTTCGCGGCGGAGCTCGACCGCCCGCACCGGTAATCGTCGAATACATCGACAAACACGAGTTCGGGGTCGAGCCGATCTGCGGTATCCATTCACGGATGGCGTGGATCATGCGTCGAGCTGTGTGGATGTGTTGGGGCGACACGCCGGGCAGGGTAGTTGATCACAGGTCCCGTGATGGTGATGATCCTGGTTTGTTCATGATCCGCCGTCCGAGTCCGCCCCGCCTTCCGAGCTGGAGGCGGTGCGCGCGGAGCTGGAGGCGGTGTACGCGGAGGCGGAGGCCGCGGAGGCGGAGGCCCCCTCTCTGCCAAGCTGGTTTGAGACAGAACGATCAGTCCGTCGGGTGTGGCGAGTAGGGCGAGATGCGGATCAGGATCCTGTGACGTTGACCATGAACGACGTGTCGTCGGGTAGTCCAGAAAGACCGGGCGGGAAAGGGAAGGAGGAGTCCGGACCGAGGGAAGGCCAGGCGACGCGGCGGACGTTCACCGACGCGTACAAGTTGAGGATCGTCGGGGAGTACGACGCGTTGACCGAACCAGGGGCGCGGGGGGCGTTGCTGCGCCGGGAGGGGCTGTACGACACGCACATCGGTAAATGGCGCCGGGCGCGGGAGCGGGGTGCGCTGGGTGCGACGGCCGCGCCCAGGCCGGTTAAGGCGTCGCCGGAGTCGGCGGAGAACCGGCGTTTGAAGGCGGAGAACGCGAGGCTGGCCGCGGAGCTGGCGAGAACCAAGGCGGTGTTGGAGGTGGTGGGAAAAGTACACGATCTCTTGGAAGGTCTTTCCGAGAGAGCGGATTGAGGGCGGAAGCGGATGCTGTGATGAGCGTGGCTCTGGTCGAGTTGGAAACGCTGACCTCGACGAAGACGGCGTGCGAGTTGTTGGGTCTGGCTCGGGCGAGCGTGTACCGGGCGCGTGCGCCGAGGATGCATGGTCCTCGGCCGGCGCGGGCGGTGCAGAACCAGCCGAACGCGCTGGGCGCGGCGGAGCGGGCGGAGATCTTGGCCGTGTTGGACGGCGAGCGGTTCGTGGATAAGTCGCCGGCGCAGGTGTGGGCGGTCCTGCTCGACGAGGGCTGTTACCTGGGTAGTGTCTCGACGTTCTACCGGGTGCTGCGTTCGGATGGGCAGGTCCGGGAGCGGCGGGCGCAGGCCAGCCACCCGGCGCGGGTGCGCCCGGAGCTGGTCGCCGACGGCCCGGACCAGGTTTGGAGCTGGGATATCACGAAATTGAAGGGCCCGACCCGGGGCGTGTATTTCGACGCGTACGTGATGCTCGACATCTATTCCCGCAAGGTGGTCCACTGGGAGGTCCATACGACGGAGACCGGCGAGCTCGCCAAGGCGTTCATCGAGAACTGTTTCGCCGCCAACCACGGTGTAATGCCAGGGACGGCCCACTCCGACAATGGTACCTCGATGACCAGCAAGAACGTCGCGGCGCTGCTGGCTGACCTGAATATCGAGCGGTCGCGGTCACGACCGAAGGTGTCGAACGACAACCCGTATTCGGAGGCGGCTTTTAAAACCCTGAAGTACTGCCCGGCGTTCCCGGACGACTTCACCAGTATCTACGACGCGCGTGACTTCGCCGCGACGTTCTTCGCTTATTATAATACCGAGCACCGCCATTCCGGAATTGGCCTTTACACGCCCGGTTCGGTCCACGACGGGACCTGGAAGTACGTCCGGGACAACCGTCAGACCGTCCTGGACAGAGCTTACGGCGAGCATCCGGAACGATTCCGCGGCGGCCCGCCGCGGGCGCCTGAACTACCGGTTCGGGTGTGGATCAATCAGCCCCCTTCCAAGATCGAGAGCTAGGAGGTTCCACCCACAACTTGAACATCATGATGTCTCAAACTGCTTGACAGGCTCCGTCCCGGCGGCGACCGCGGGCGCTTTGCCTCGCAGGATCTGGCGCAGCTGGGTGCGGACCCACCGCTCGGCGTCCGGGTCGCCGGGCTCGAAGAACGACCAGGCGGCGGTCCAGATGTACTCGGTGACGTGGACGAAGTCGAGGAGGAGGTGGACGGTGACCTTGCGGCGGGCGGCCTCGGCGCGGATCGCCTCGATCTGGGTGTTGTTGCCGTCGACGAGCACGACCCAGGTCCGCTGGTGGTGCCGGTCGCGTCGTTCGGCCTCGTCGAAGCCCTGGGCGATGACGGTGGCGATGTCGTCGACGACGGAGGCGGTCAGCCACTTCCCGGTCGCTTTCGGCCCGGGTGCCCGTGTCGGCCCGCGGCCGGCGGCCTGGGCCCCTACCCGTCGGCGCAGCGGTAGGACGTCGTCGACGGTGCGCGGCGCGACCGTGGCGTCGTGCACGACAGCGATCTCCGCCATTCGTTTGCGGTTACTCTTCTCCCCGGGCGACAGCCGCGTGGACAGCCGGTTCTTCCTCGCTCCGGCGGCCTTCGCGGTCGCCGGGCGCAGCCCCTCGGGGCGCATCACGATGCCCTTTCCGTCGAACTGCAAGACGAGGATCCGGCCGGCGCCGGTCATCTCGAGCCTCGCCTGGGCGTAGAACGCCTCGACATCCACGGCCGCGGAACGGGCCAGCTCGACGGCTTGGCGCTTGCCGACTTTCTGCCCGGTGGAGCGCTCGACGGCACAGACCGCCTCGTCGAACGAGCCGCGGGTCGCCTCGTAGGCGATCTCGCGGCGCAGCGTGTGCGAGTGGGCCCCGTCCGCCAGGTTCAGCTCCCGGTCCACCAGATGCAGGTTCGGCGTCTCCTTCGCCGCCGCCCGGTAGGCGATACGGGTGACCGTGACCGGCCCGAACAAAGAGATCAGCCCGCGGCGGTGGCCCTTCTCGGCCCGGGTACGCGGGCGCCGTCCGCGCCGTCCGCGCCGACCGGCGCCCGCCCGGCCCGCTGCTCCCGCTCGGCGAACGCCTCCAGACAGCCCTGCAACAGCGCCCGCTGCACCTCCCGGCCACGCTCGCGGATCAAGTCCTCGAGTGCGTCGGCAGTCGAGGCCGCCGTGGCCGTGCTCAGCAGGCTCGCCTCAAGCGAGCAATACAGCTCCCGCGCGGCCGCGAACAGCCTCGCATGCGCGTCCTCCGACCGCTCCCCGTACTCTGGCACTCCGGGCTCCTTCTTGTCGCGCGTCCATGGCTTAGGCACCACGGAACGTAGCGAGAAGGAGCCCTCCTATTGATCAACCCTGCCACAGCATCCGAAGATCACTAACCCAACGATCTCACTTCAGCGGAACTGCACCCAAAGCGGGAACCCTCCAGCGGTCGTCACATGCACCGCCCACGAGCCGTCGGCCTCCCTCTCCACCACCTCGACCACGGCGCCGTCCAGCCCCGCGAGCGCGGCTATTTCCGTGCCTGTGACACGTGTGCCCGCCACTCGCCCGCTGATTCTTGATCTCGGTCGTGAGAGATCATTCCAGCGGGCGGGCACGCCCTCCGTCCGGGCACACCGACACGCCGTCCACTATTGTTCAGGACAAAACCATGCCACTTCATGTACATGGCTGTATCCGCCAGCCGGTCAGGTGCGAAGAGCCTCGTATCCCCGACATGCGGTCACATACCTGGTTTGTCGTTGTCTGTTGTCCGCCGGCTGCCGTACATTACCGTCCGTCGTCCGTCATCCGAAACCGCTGGGGCCGGGGAATGGTCGAATACCCGGGACCGTCGTGTCCCGCTGCCACGGTGATGACAGCTGTCCGAGCACTCCGAAGGTCCGCGGACGGATCACGGCTACTCCGAGACCTCCTGGGAGTCTGTCCATGTCCTTGCGTCCTTCTGCGGCAGACCGGCCGGTATCGGGCGGGATGCTGCGGGCCGCCGGTTTTGGCTCCGCATTGTGTGTCGTCGTCACGGTGGTCCACCTTCAGGATCAGAGCTGGTTTTCCTTCGCCAAGGAGCCGGCATATGTCCAGGCCGGTTATGTCCTGCTGGAAGTGGTCGGCCTGACCGCCGCGGTCCTCCTGGTGACCCGGCCGAGGCCGACCGCCTGGCTGCTGGCCGCCAGCACCGGCGTCGCCCCGCTCGTGGGCTACATCCTGTCCCGTGGACCCGGCCTGCCGGACTACACAGACGACAGGGGGAACTGGGGCGAGCCACTCGGCGTTGTCAGTCTCGTTGTCGAAGGGCTGCTGGTTGTCGTGGCGGGCACCGCTGTCCTGACCAGCCGGGCGCGGGCGCGGGCGCGGCCGACGGCGGATCCGGCAGGCCAACCACGCCGATCAGAGCGACACGACCATCCGTCGGATGCATTTCTCGCGTGACGTTCTGTCCGGCAGATCTCCGACGCCGCTGCGCCGGCCAATCGGCCCCGCGGGCGCAAGACCGCCGCAAGACTGCCGCAAGACTGCCCCGGCGGATCC
>NZ_CAKKTK010000047.1:0-36606 GCF_920656135.1 Frankia sp. Cppng1_Ct_nod
CGCTGCATATCGCCGACGAGCTCCGCGACGCGGCCAGATACCCCGCCAGCAGAACCGGCACGAGTAGAGCAGGCACGAGTAGAGCAGGCACGAACCACCATGCCGGTGACCCGGCCAGCACCCACCCGGTGAACCGGCCAGCGAACCGGCCGCCCACACACTCGC
This sequence comes from Frankia sp. Cppng1_Ct_nod, assembly GCF_920656135.1. Taxonomy (NCBI): domain Bacteria; kingdom Bacillati; phylum Actinomycetota; class Actinomycetes; order Frankiales; family Frankiaceae; genus Frankia; species Frankia sp. Cppng1_Ct_nod. The sequence continues at coordinate 166 of NZ_CAKKTK010000047.1, forward strand.
GACCCGTTCCTCCGGTCCCGAACCCGGCCATCGACCGATCGATGGACAAAACCGGGGAGATCCCCCACCAGCCTCGGCCGATCGCGGACAGACCGTCGAACAACGTCGAGCGCCGCCGGAAACGGCGCCGTCGGATCATCATCGTCGCACTGGGCGTTCTGACGGTTTCCGCGCTGGTCACAGCCATGCTCGTCACCAACAGATCACCCGAGCCTGCAACGATCGGGACGATCGCCGGCACCGCAACCTCGGGGTTTTCCGGCGACGGCGGACCTGCGACCCAGGCCGGGCTCACCAAGCCGGACGACCCGGTACCGGACGCGGCCGGCAACCTCTACATCCCCGACACCGGCAACAACCGCATACGCCGGATCACCGCCGACGGCACCATCACCACCATCGCCGGCACCGGCAAGTACGATTTCTCCGGCGATGGCGGACCAGCCACCCAGGCCCACTTCGCGACTCCGACCGATGTGATGCTGGATGCGGCCGGCAACCTCTACATCGCCGACACCGACAACAACCGCATACGCCGCGTCACCACCGACGGCACCATCACCACCATCGCCGGCACCGGCATCCAGGGCTTCTCCGGCGACGGCGGACCAGCCACCCAGGCCCACCTCGCAAAACCGACCGACATGGCGCTGGATGCGGCCGGCAACCTCTACATCGCCGATACCGACAACAACCGCATACGCCGGATCACCACCGACGGCACCATCACCACCATCGCCGGCACCGGCACCGGCACCGGCACCGACATCCAGGGCTTCTCCGGCGACGGCGGACCAGCCACCCAGGCCCACCTCACGAAACCGGGCGGTGTCGTGGTGGATGCGGCCGGCAACCTCTACATCGCCGACAACGGTAACAACCGGATACGCCGCGTCACCGCCGACGGCACCATCACCACCATCGCCGGCACCGGAGCAGAAGGCTTCTCCGGCGATGGCGGACCAGCCACCCAGGCCCACCTCGCGAACCCGGGCGGTGTGGTGGTGGATGCGGCCGGCAACCTCTACATCGCCGACACCGACAACAACCGCATACGCCGCGTCACCACCGACGGCACCATCACCACCATCGCCGGCACCGGCATCCAGGGCTTCTCCGGCGACGGCGGACCAGCCACCCAGGCGGACCTCGCGACCCCGAACGGCCTTGGCCTCGACATGGCCGGCAACCTCTATATCTCCGACAACAGCAACAACCGGATACGCCGGATCAGACTGGGTACGTAGCATAATCATCCCGTGGCGACAGACTCCGGCCGACCGGGAGTGCCGGCGGACGCCGGACCCTCGGTCGGCAACGTGCCCCGCGGATTCGTCACCGTCCGCGGGAGTGACTTCGCCCTGCACGGCCGGCGATTCCGATTCGGCGGCACCAACAACTACTACCTGCATTACAAGGGCCGGTACATGGCCGACTGCGTGCTCCACGACGCCGCCGCCATCGGCCTGCGGGTAATCCGCTGCTGGGGCTTCCTCGACGGTACTCCGGCGGACGGCGTGGTGCTGCAGCCGGAGCCGTTCACCTATGACGAGGACGGGTTCGAGTATCTGGACTACACCGTCTTCAAGGCCGGCCAGCTCGGACTGCGGCTCGTGATCGTGCTGACGAACAACTGGGGCGACTTCGGCGGGATCCCCCAGTATGCAAACTGGTTCTCCGCCGAGCACGATGACTTCTTCCGCCGCCGCGACATCAAGGACTGCTACAAGGCCTGGGTGAAGCATGTGATCAACCGGCGGAACCGGTACACGGGCGTGCGGTACGACTCCGAGCCGACCGTCATGACCTGGGAGTTGGCCAACGAGCCACGCTGCCCGTCCGACAGATCCGGTAACACGTTGGTCACCTGGGTCGACGAGATGAGCCGCCATGTCAAACGGCTCGCACCCCGCCAGCTGGTGGCGGTGGGCGACGAAGGTTTCTACGGCCGCTCAGGCGACACGCAATACCCGTACTCCGACAACGAGGGCGTGGCATGGAATCGGCTCATCTCGTTGCCCACGATCGACTACGGCACATTTCACCTCTACCAGCAGCACTGGGGTGAGGAAAATCCTGCCTGGGGCACCCGGTGGATACGCGACCACATCCGCGACGCCCACGCGGCGAACAAACCGGCTGTACTCGAGGAGTTCGGCTGGCAGGCTGATGCGGCAACCCGCGACAAGGTCTATGCGGCCTGGACGGACGCGGTCGAACGATTCGACGGCGACGGTGACCATTTCTGGATCCTCACCAGCCGCAATGAAGACGGCACCCATTATGCCGACTACGACGGCCTCCGAGTGGTCCACCCGTCGAGTACCGCGCTCCTTCTCGCCGCACACGCCGGGCGGATGTCTCCGCCGAATGTCCGGTAGGACGTCGTCCGGGCGCCGATCCACCCGATCGAAGATCCACCAGACAGGTTCTACGGGCCGGCGCCGGTCGCCGCGTTCAGCGCATAGACCTGGTGATCCAGACTGCCGACGTACACCAGGCCGTCCACCACGACCGGCGAGGAATCGTCCACCGGGCCCTGGGTGGCGAACCGCCAGCGCACCTCCCCGGTGATGACGTCCACCGCGTACACGTTCCGGTCTCGGCTGCCCACATAGACCAGACCGTTCGCCACGGTAGGTGACGATCGGATGCCGTTACCGGTGGCGAACCGCCAGCGATCCCGGCCGGTGCTGGCGTCCAACGCGTACAGGTTGGCGTCGTCGCTTCCCACGTACACCACCCCGTCGACCACCAGCGGCGTCGAAACCACACCGTTGCCCGCGGTGAACTGCCACACCCACGCCCCACTCCTCGCGTTCAGGGCGTACACGTCGTGGTCGTCACCACCTATCCAGAGCATGTCACCCGACACCGCGGGTGAGGAGTCGACCGTGCTGCCGGTGGTGTACTGCCAGCGTTTCTTGCCGGTAACGGCGTCCAGGCCGTAGATGTTGTGGTCCCGGCAGCCGACGTACACCCCGCCGTCGGCGACGGTCGGGGAGGAGTTGAACCAGTCGCCTCCGGTGAACCGCCAGCGTTCGGTACCCGTGACAGCGTCGATCGCATACAGGTTGCGGTCCCGGCAACCGATGTAGACCACACCGCCGGCAACCGCCGGGGAGGAATGCATCACCGCACCCGTGCGGAACGTCCAGCGGGCCTGTCCGGTCCCCGCGTCCACCGCATGGACGTGGGAGTCGTTGCAGCCGACATACACCTGCCCACCGGCAACCGCCGGGGAGGACGTCACCGCCCCACCGGTCCGGTAGCGCCAGCGTTCCCTGCCGGTGACGGCATCGACGGCGTACAGGTGAGCGTCATTGCTGCCGATGTAGACCACTCCCCCGGCGACCGCCGGGGAGGAGTACACCTCGGCCCCGGTGGTGAACACCCACGGACGCGGACCGCTCTGCGTGCCGGTGGAGCCGAGCAGCCGGCCCGCACCCCAGACGCCCGCCCCGACCGCGGCACCCACCGCCACGCCGCCGGTGAGCCGCAGCAGCGTCCGGCGGCCCACCCGCACGGGTTCTGCGCCACCCGTACCGGCCCGGTCGGTGAGGGCGTCGGGGAAAAGCTCCTCCGGTGACAGCGGCGGTGTCGGTGGGGCCAGGGGGGACGACGGTGGCGACGGGGTTGAGGCCTTCCCCTGAAGGTGGCGGGACGGCTGAAGGTCACGGGACGGTTGGAACCGGACTGACGGTCCTGACGGTCCTGACGGGGTCCTGGCCTGACGGGTGATGGACGTGTTCGCCCCGGAGATGTCAGCACCGCGTCCGGACGGACCGCTTCCGGACGGACCGCTTCCGGACGGACCGCTTCCGGACGGACCGCTTCCGGACGGACCGCCGCGGCTGTCCGGCCGCCGCCGCCGCTCGAAGGAGTCCACCAGGTCGTGGCCTTCCTGCGGAAGCCAGTGCTCCGCCCCGAAACCACCCGGTGCCTGCAGCCAGGTCCCCCCGATGGACTCCAGCAGCTGGTTCGGGGTGGGCCGCAGCGTCGGATCGCGTTGCATGCAATGGCGGATCACGCCGGTCAGCTCCTGCGGTACCCCGGACAGGTCCGGGGGTTGGGAAAGGAGCCGGGCCAGCACGTTCACCGGAGTGTCTCCCTGATAGGGAAGACGGCCGGTCGCCGCGTACAACAAGGTGGCGCCCAACGAGTAGACGTCGGTGGCCGGGGTTACCGACGCGGTGTCCAGCGCCTGCTCCGGTGACATGTACTGGGGCGTTCCGATCACCGCCTGGGTGATCTGCACGCCGCCGTCCGCCGACCGGACCAGCCCGAAATCGATGACCTTGGGGTTGTCCCTGGTCACCAGCACGTTGGACGGCTTCAGATCCCGGTGGATCAGCCCCACCCGGTGGATGGAGTCCAACGCCTCGGCGATCCCGGCCGCAAGCCACATCACCGAGCCGACCGGCAGTGGGCCCACCCGACGCACCAGCAGCTGCAGGGACGGTGCGGGCACGTACGCGGTGGCCAGCCACGGGATCTCGGCGGCAGCGTCGGCGTCGACCACGGCGGCCGTGTACACGCCGCTGACCTGCCGGGCCGCAGCCGCCTCACGCGCGAAACGCGTCCGGAAACCCGACTCCTCCACCCTGTCCGTCCGCACCGTCTTCACGGCAACCAGCAGCCCTGACCGGGACTGCCCGAGATAGACCCGGCCCATCCCGCCGGCTCCCAACCGTCCAAGAATCCGGTAGGGACCGATGGTCCGCGGGTCCTCGTCCAACAGGGGATCGCAGATGTTCTCCAGGGAACCGTTCGTCCCACTCATCCGATGACCGCCTGGTCGGACCCCAGCGCCCGGTTGACCGCCGACTCCAGCCAGGGGGCGAGATCGTGCATCCCGGAAGGGGTGAGGTGAACCGCGTCGAAATAGAACGGATGACCGGATGCCGTCCGGGTCCAGCACTGGCCCGCCGTGCACAGCGCCGCGTCCACATCCAGGAGCAGCACCTGCGGATATCTGGCAACAGCTTCAACAATGAGCGCATTGTAGCAACGGCTCGACTGCGGATCGGTATCCCCCGTGACACTGCGGGTGTCGGCCAGCAGCACCGGTCGGCCCGGGGCCGCCTGTGCCCATATCCGGGCGGCCGCGGCCAGGCGCTCGCGGTAGTCGTGCCGATAGGCCACATCGCACGGAGAAACGACTGTGGCATGATCAGGACGCGCCGCCGCATCCCCGCTGAGGTCCACAACCAGGATGTCCGGGCGACTTTTGTCAATCATCGAGCGCCATTGCCGCTCCCAGTCCACGCACCCCGCCGAACGCGCCGGTGCCGACACCGGCAACTGCGCGTCCGCGGTGACGCGGGCGTGCGGCGCTGCCGGAGACGGCACCGAGAACAGCCCACATCCGGGCAGCGAACCGTCCACCACCGAATAGCGGCCGGAGCCGTGTCCACCGAGCGCCGAGGCCAGGTCACCCGCGAACGACCCGCCCAGCACCAGAGCGACCGGCGCTTTCCCGGTGCGTAGCTGTCCGTCGACCACGGCCGGCAGCCAGAAACCACCGGCGGCGATGGCCGCGTAAGCCGCCACGAGCGTCGATGCCGTCCGTCCCACCCACCAGCGGCGCGCCCGCAACCGCCCGACCACCCCGTCCTGCAGCAGCAATCCGACCAGCCAGGCAAGCGCTCCGCCGACCACCAGCAGCGCATACGACCGCGCCTGCGCAACGGCGTGACCCAGCAGCCAGAACACCGGCAGGTGCAGGACAAGCAGCGGATAGGCCATCCGGCCCAGTTCCACGGGTCCGCCCTGGCCGAGCAGCCACTGGAGCGAACCGGGACGAGGCTGGGCGGGGCGGTCGACGATCACCAGCAGTAGCGCGACGCAGCCGGCAGCCAGGGTCGGCCCCGCGGCACGCAGCCAGTCGGCGGGGCGCGCGGTGGCGAACATCGCGTTGATGACCAGCGCGGCCAGCACGATCACCCCGGCGACCGTGGGCCACCAGGACCCTCGGGTTCCCCGGGAGTCTGCGGGCAGCTCGTCTCCGCCCCGCGCCCGCACGGCCACCACCAGGGCGGCGGCGCAGGCGCCCAGCAGCCATTCCGCTGCCCGGACATGGGTACCCAACGCCAGTTCCGTGAGATCCGCGCCGGCCATGGCCCGCATCGGACCCACCAGGCAGGCGACGCCGGCGAGTAGCAGGCACAGCGTCACGGTCAGCCACGCCATCCGCTCCGTCGCCGACGGCCCGGCATCCGACGTCCCCCCGGACCGGCCACCGAAGCGTCCGGCCACCCACCAAATACCCACCAGTAGCACTGGCCATACCAGGGCGAACTGCTCGAAAAGTCCCAGTAACCACAGCAGGCCCAACGGGTCGATCTGACCGGGACGGTCCGCGTACCAGTCGCCGTCCGAGCCGACGAACCCTGTCCGCAACGCGAGGTCGAACCAGTTCCCAAGATGCGCCAGACCGGCGATCGCAGCCATCCCGAGGTGGCCGGCCTGTGCCGGTGGGCTCAGCGCCACGGCCAGACCCAGTGTCACGGCGAGGGTGAACAGCAGCAGGGGAACCCGCTGCTTGAAATGGTCCCGGTACCAGGCACCCAGCGGCATCCGGACGTCTGGATGCGACCAGGCGGCGTCCAGAAGGGTGCGGGTGGTCAGGTAGCCGCCGACGGCCAGCACCATGTCAGCGCCGAGCAGCTCCGCGCGGAATCCTCCGGTGCTCTGCAGCATCACGGCAAATACCGCGAGACCGCACACGCCGGTCACCGCGCGGGACGGGGAGACGGTCAGCGAACCGCCCCCCAGACCCCGAAGCAGTCCCGGATGACCTGCTCGGCCGCACGGCCGATGAACGACTCGTGCCGGTCCCGCAGCGGGTCCGCGATGCCTGGATCGGTGTGGAAGTCCACCCGCCACCAGTAGAGACCGGCCAGGGTCCGTCCTCGGGCCATCTGACAGGCGGCGGCGAACCACCGTTGCTGCACAACCTCGTTCAGCGGCGTGCCGTTGTTGTACGGATTCGCCGGGTGCCGGTAGATGCCGGACTGCGCGGGGGCCCCCACCTCGTACAGCAACAGGTTCGGCATGGCGCCCGGTGCCTTCTTGTCCAGCCACGTATTCCAGGCGGCGGCCAGCTCGTCCACCGAGGCGTCGTCCCCCAGAGCCAGCTCCGGGTAGGCGTCCACTCCGACACGGTCCACCGGCATGACGACATTGGTGTGCACGAACACGTCCCAGTTGAACGCGTACCCGGTCTCGCCGGTGAACACCGTCCGGGTATGAGCGGCCAGCCCCTTCCAGCGCGGATCGCTCTCCAGCGAACCGAGTTCCGTACCGAGTACCACCGTGGCGACGTCCTGGCGCTGGGCGAGGGTCAGGTAGGGCTCGATGAAGTCGCGGTAGGAGGCGAACCAGGCATCCCTGCTGGCCGGTCTGATCGTGCCGCGCCAGTCCAGCGGGTTGGCCTCGACGAGGTTCTTCTCGTCGAGGGTCGGACGAAAAGTGATCCGCAGTCCGACGCGTGCCGCCTCGTCCAGAAGGATGGCGAGCCGGTCCGGTGTGGGGGTACCCGGACCGGCGTGAACAGCGCTGGACCTGACCGTGTCCATGAAGAAGGGGAAGGAGACACAGAGTGCGTTGGCGTCCAGGCCAACGACGTAGTCGACGATCCGCCGGGCCTTGAGGCGCACCAATTCGGGGGACTCGGCGGCGTTGTCGGCCCAGTAGACCTGGACGCCGAGTTCGGGCCGTCCGGGCCGCCACGGGAAGGCAACCCTCGGGCCGGACGCTGGAGGTTCGGTCACTGTGGATGCGACACCGCCGCCCGCGGGCACCACCCCCACCGACGCCGACTCCTGCGGGGCCGGCCGGAACGCGGGAACGCGATCGGCGGGCGCAGTGGCGCAACCGCTGGCCGAGGCGACCCCGGCCAGCGTGACAAGAAGGGCTCCCAGTACCGGAAGCCTGCCGAAAATGATCACATCGGCTTCGCGATCACAGTGAAGGTCGATTCGCCGTTACGCACGAAACGCACCAGCCCCCGGAACACCGCGACGGCCTCCACCAGGGAGAACAGCGGTATCAGGCTCACCAGGCAGACCAGTTCCCACCACCGGCGCCGGGACTGGGTCGACGCCCGCACGTTGATCTTCATGCCTTCCCAGTACAGCCAGACGCTGTACGCCATGTTGAGCGCCCACACCGGCAGAAGCACAGCGCTGACCGGGGAGGTGTCGGTGTCGCCGAGCAGGACGCCGGCCAGGAGAATCACCCCCAGGTGCTGGATCGGCCCACACGCCCAGATCACCACGTTGTGCAGGAGGAGCAGCCGGCGGCGCAGTGGGACGGAGCGTTTGGTCGCGAGCAGGAACAGGCCCCAGGCCCAGCGTTCCCGCTGCCGGACGAAGTCGCCGACGGTCGCCGGTGATGCGCCGTAGGAACATCCGGGGAACCAGTCGCTGCGGCGTGAATAACGATCGCAGAAGAGCAGCGCGAACTCGGCGTCCTCGACAATGGCCTGAGGGCCGAAGTCCCAGCCGATCGTGGCCTCCACGGACGCACGGATGAGTAACAGCTCCCCGTGAAGCCCGGCACGTGGCATGCCGCGTCCGGTCGTGGCGGCGAACAGGCTGATGTCACAACCCGGACGGACCGCGTCGGCCAGCCAGATCAGCCGGTTCACGGCATGTTCCCGCGGGTAGCTCAACACGCCCTGGGCGAGATGGCAGGCCTGCTCACCAGCCAACCACTGCGCATTGATGAACCGGGCCAGGGCATCGGAGGTATCGGGGCCGACGCCGGTGTCGTCGTCCATGTGCAACACCCATACGTCGTCCCTCGCCTCACCCTCGGCGTGGCGTAACTCGTGGACGTAGTGGTTCGCCCGGGCCTTGAAACGGGTGCCGTTGGGGGTGCGGTAACTGCGAGGCACTATGACGACGCGGATCAGCTGACTCGTTTGCGCCAACGAGACGATCTGTTCGTAGGCCTCGCAGCCCTCCTCGATGACCACGTCCACCCGCAGATACGGGAAGTAATCCGGCAGGTAATCACAGAACGACCCGACCACCCGTTCCAGAGCGGGGTAGATGTCTCGTCGTCCGATGGTGGGTACGACCACCACCAGCAGGTCGTGAACGATCGCCGCGGTCGGGGGCAATCCGCGGTGACGTCGCAGGCGGGCAGTCGTGAGCAGACCCCCGGACAGGCCCAGGAGCGTGTTTGCGACCGGCAGCGTCCAGACCACGGTGGCGATCCAGCCGAGGAAGCCGAAGCTGTGGTCACGGGCCCACGCCCACCACGCGAAGACGCCGAAGACCGCAAAGACGAGGAGAAACGAGACGAAGCCGGGTCGCCATGCAAGCCGCCGGTCGACGGGTCCGGGAACCGGGGTCGTATCGGGCTCGGCGGCCGGCCATCGGGACGGTTCCCGGCGCGCGACCTGCTCCTGGGACGTGGTCACGAGGCCCCCCCGAGCACGGAATTACGTTCTTTTGATAAATATATATGACTACTTACAGTAAGCTTCCTCCGCCGGGGTCTCCGCCGGGGTACGGACCACTCGTGCTTCACAATCGCCCATCCGTCATCCTCGGTGGATTCGACTCCCCCAGATCTCCGGACAGGAACGGGAAACCGAATTCTCGCCCCACAACAACCCGACGTACACTCAAGCCGACACCCAGGGTTACACATGCCTACCACGGACATGCGGTTGCGGAGCCCGGTGAAATCACCTGTGTCGCCCGTCCCCGCTCCGACCGGGGCTGGTGCTGGTGCTGGGTCGACACCACCCGCCGAACCCTGGATTCCGGATCCCGGTGCTTTCCCCGAGGCGACCCGGGGAGGCAGGATCGCCTCGGGGAGCCCGACGGGGCGTCGCCCACCAGCTGAAGCGGGTCACCGGATAGTGAAACACCCGGTTTGGTTGCATAATGCTGGCCGTTTTCCGACGTCAGCCGGCCGCGGGACTCCGGCCGTGTATCCGCACGGCTACCAATAGCGGTTGCGGAGTCCGAGAATCACGACCCGCGGAGACGGAACCGGGGGACTCAGGCCTCGTCGCCCGGCGGGACCTCGCCCGGCGGGACGCTGAGCTCGGGCGGCTCGGGCGGCTCGCCGGGGATGGGGACGCTGTTCTCCCGCGCCCAGCGGAGCAGTTCCGCCTCGGCTGCCTCGCGTCCGACCAGGCCCGCCTCGAAACGGAAGTCGAGCATGTGCGCCCGTGCCTGCCCCACCAGCCGGCCGGGACGCAGGTCGAGCAACGCCATGATGTCGTCGCCGGACAGCTCCGGACGGATCGAGGCGACCTCCTCCTGCTCGGACAGCCGAGCGATCCGCTCCTCCAGGGCGTCGTACGTCGCCGCCAGCATCTCGGCCTTGCGCCGGTTGCGTGTCGTGCAGTCCGAGCGGACGAGTTTATGCAGGCGGGACAGTTGCGGTCCCGCGTCGTGGATGTACCGGCGCACCGCCGCGTCCGTCCACTCGCCGCGGCCGTAGCCGTGAAAGCGCAGGTGCAGGAACACCAGCAGGGTGATGGCGTCCGCAACATCCTTGGGGAACCGCAGCGCGGCAAGGCGCTTGCGGGTCATATCGCGCCCGACCACCTCATGGTGGTGAAAGGAGACGCCCCCGCCGGGGATGTGTCGGCGGGTCCGCGGCTTGCCGACGTCGTGCAGCAGGGCCGCCCAGCGCAGTACCTCGTCCGGGCCGCCGTCGGGTGGCGGATCCTCCAGCGCGATGGCCTGTTGCAGCACGGTGAGGGTATGGGTGTAGACGTCCTTGTGCTGGTGGTGCTCGTCGATCTCCATCCGCAGCGCGGGCAGCTCGGGCAGGACGATGTCGGTGACGCCGACGTCGACGAGCCGCGCGAGCCCGGCCGAGGGATCCGGCGAGACCATGAGTTTGCGCAGCTCGTCCCGGATGCGCTCAACCGATACGATCTTCAGTCGGGGAGTCCTGGAACGCATCGCCGCGATCAGTTCGGGTACGGGCTCCAGCCCCAGCTGGGCCTCGAAGCGGGCAGCCCGCAGGATGCGCAGCGGGTCGTCGTCGAAGGACGCCTCCGGGGATCCGGGAGTGCGCAGCACCTTGCGTGCGAGGTCCGCCATGCCGCCGAACAGATCGACGAACTCGTGGCCGGGTACGGACACCGCCATGGCGTTGACGGTGAAGTCCCGGCGGACGAGATCCCCTTCCAGGGTGTCACCGTAGGCAACCGTCGGATTTCGCGACGTCCGGTCATATGCCTCGGTGCGGTATGTCGTCACCTCGAACCGGACCCCGGCGCGGATCAGTCCGACCGTGCCGAAGGCGATCCCCGCCTCCCAGACGGCGTCCGCCCACCCACGGGTGATCTCAAGCACACGTTCGGGGTGGGCGTCGGTGGCGAAGTCGAGGTCGGCGCCGGTGTTCCCCGCGGCGTCCAGCCGGCCCAGCAACGCATCCCGGACGGATCCGCCGACGAGGTGCAGGCTGTGGCCCGCCGCGGCGAAGACCCGTCCGAGACCATCGGCGGGTGTGGGCACCTTGAGCAGGGCGCTGACAGCTCGCTCCGCGGAGTCACGTGGGTTGTCCAGGCAGATCACCGACACTTCCTCAGCGTATCGGGCAGGCTCCAGGCATCGCAGACAATTACCTCCCGGCAGCGGTCGGCAGCGGTCGGCGGCGCCATGGGGAGGGCCGTGGGGAGGGCCTTCCTGGTACATCCGAGCAGCTGCCGTGGGCTGCCGGTGGGCACCGTCGCATGCCGGGAGGGGCCATCGGGGAGACTCGTACGATCAGCCCATGTCGCGGCTCCCGACCTCCCCTCGCAGGCAACTGCGCCGGGTGGAGGAGACTTCGGCGGGCGGGCTCGTTCTCGACGACCATTCAGAAATGGCCAATGCCGCGCTGATCGCACGCCGTGACCGTCGGGGCCGACTGTTGTGGTCGCTGCCGAAAGGCCACGTCGAAGACGGTGAGACCGCGGAGCAGGCAGCGGTACGGGAGGTGGCGGAGGAGACTGGCGTGACCGGACGGGTCCTTGGCCGGCTCGGCACGATCGACTTCTGGTTCGTGGCCGGGCGGGTACGCGTGCACAAGACGGTCCACCACTATCTTCTGCTGCGGACGGCCGGGGAGCTGTCGGACGCTGACGTCGAGGTGGCCGAGGTGGCGTGGGTGCCGTTGGCGAGAGTTCCGGGCCTGCTCGCCTACTCCGACGAACGCAAGCTCCTGCGGAAGGTACGCGCCGTCCTCACGGAGAACACGTGACGGACAGTCGTGAACTTCCGAGGCTGCGGCGCGCCATGTTGATCATTATGATCCTTGTCCCCGTCGCCGTCCTGATGCTGGGTAGTACCGCGGCCCGGGGACAACCACACCCGTCATCCACAGGCTCTGCCCATGTATCCACAGGTTCATCCACAACCCCGTCGGAACTTTCGAGCCGCCGGAACCTGGACACTTCACCTTCTTCCGCCACAACCATCGCAACAAATCCTATGCAACCGGTACACATCGCGCTCGACGAGGTCACCCGTACCGCCAGGCCGCAGTTGCCACTGAAGGTGTCGGGACGCCTGGTGCTCCTCGGGCCCGACCGGATTTCGAATCCTGAGATACGGATCGAACTCGGTCGTTCGGTGTACAGCCGTAGCGACCTCGCGAACCTGCGCGACAAGCCGGGCGCCGCGGCCGGGCTGAGCTATCCGACGATGGTCGCGTCCCAGACGATGACAAGCCCGCTCGTGCCCGGGGCGCTTCCAGAGGTATTCGCCACCAGCACCAACCCGAACGGCCTCAACCTGCCGGCCGCCCTGCGGGTGTACCCGTTGCGGATCACCGCGACCGGCATCGTCAACGGCCAGCGCAAGGTTGTCGGGACGACCTACACCTTCCTCGTCTGGGCGCCCGTCGACGTGACCGCGCCAACCCCGGTCTCGGTCGTGCTGCCCCTCTCGGACGTCCCGCGGCTGCGCTCGGACGGCCGGCTCACCGACGACGGCCTGGCCGACCTCGTCGCGCCCGGCGGTCGGCTGGACCGGTTACTGGGCTCCGTCATCCCCGCCGCGGGCCAGCAGGCACCCACCGTGGCGCTCGCGGTCGACCCGATCCTCATACAGACACTGAAGATCATGGCAGGCGGACCGTACGAGGTGGCGACACCGTCTGGTCCGAGTCCCAGACGGCCCAACCGCAACGCCGCGACCTTCCTGGCCAACCTGAAAGCGTTCGCGGACGCAGGCGGCACCGTCTTCGCCCTGCCCTACGGCGACGTCGACGTGGTCGCGCTTACCCGTGCCGACAAGTTCCACAACATCCTGCTGGCGCTCCTGACCGGCCGGACGGTCATCGCGAACGCGATCGGCCGTAGCCCGGACACCTCGATCGCCTACCCGGATGGCGGTCTCATCGACCCGACCACGCTCGATCTGCTACGCCGCATGGGAATCACGACCGTGGTCACGGACTCCCGGCTGCTACCCCCCAGGGATCCGGAGAAGACCTACACGGCGTCGGCCGTCGCCGAGATCCCGACCTCCGGCGGTACCGTGCGGGCGCTGGCCACCGAACAGGAACTGACTCAGCTCGCGACCACGACCAGTGACGATTCCGGTTCGCCGACCCAGAGCGAGTCGTTCCAGAACCTCATCGCCACCGTCGCGTCGATCACTGCGGAGCGGCCTGGGCTTGCCCGGGTCCAGACCCTCGCGCTACCCCGTTACTGGGATCCGCCGGCAGGCTGGGCGCACATGGTCCTCGACAACCTGACCACCCCCTTCTCCCGACTGGTACCGGTGACGTGGACGCCGCCGGTAGGCCCCACCGTCGCGGGCAGCGAACGCGGCTCCCTCGTGTACCCCGAGTGGGCACACGCGACCGAGCTGACCGTGGCCCGCATCCGGGCCACGGAGGATCTGCGGGATCAGGTTCAGGCCCTGAAGTCCGTCCTGTGTCCGGGCAACTCCGCAACGGCTGGTACCCAGAACTGCCAGCAGGCCGGCATCGACGGGATGGAGAACACGCTCACCTCGTCCGAGTCGGTCGTATGGCGCGCGGACGCCGCCGGCCCGGGCGGCGCCGACATGCTGAGCACGGGTGTCGCCGGCGCGGTTCGGGGAATCCGGGATGGCATCCGGGTGGTCGCGTCCCACAGCGTGTCGCTGACCAGCAAACATGGCAAGGTCCCCGTCACCCTGGAGAACAACACCGCCTTCACCATCAATGTGACCCTGTCGCTGGCGTCCACGGACCACACCCGACTACGATCGGCGACCGGAGTCAAACTCATAGTGTCGCCTCTGCAGAAGGTGCAGGTGGAAGTCGAGGTCGATGCCGAAGCTGCCGGTACGTTCCCCGTCGACATCCAGATCCTCACCCCCGCCGGTCGGCCGCTGTCGGCCGACCCGCCACTGCGGATCCTGGTGAAGTCCACGGTCTTCGGCGTCATCGCCGTGGCGATAACCGGAGGGGCACTGGCGGTTCTCGCGTTCGCCGTGGTGTTCCGGCTGATCCGCCGACTGCGGGCGATGCGAGGCGGAACCCCCAGCAGGCCGACGGGCGCCCCCCCTCTCCAACCGGCCGGGGTCTGCGCGGCCCAGGACCCGGCCACCCCCTCGGCTCCGGACAACCAGCCCGGGCAACGTCCCGGCGGCGATCCCCACCGGTTTCTGCGCGCCGGCGACCCGGCCGCGATCGACGGAGCAAGAAGGTGACCGCCGGCCCCGGTGACGGAACCAGGCGACCGCCCGCCCGCCACCGCAGACGGGCGGGCTTCGACCCGAACGGTCCGACCACGCCTCTGTCCGGACCGTTCGGCATGCCACCGGCCGCCCCCCGACAGGCGACGCAGCGAGCCGGACCGGACCGGACCGGACGCAGCAGGAACCAACCGAACAAGGCGCCGGATCGCAAGGCCATGACGCTCGGTCGGGCCAGCGGCACCATGGCGATCGGCACGGTTGCGTCCCGGGCGTCGGGATTCCTGCGGACGGTGGCGATCGCGGCGGCGATCGGGACCGGCGCGGTCGGCGACGCCTACAACGTCGCGAACACCACCCCGAACATCCTCTATGACCTGCTGCTCGGTGGGGTGCTGTCCAGCGTCATCGTGCCGGTACTGGTCCGGGCCGCCAAGGAGGACCCGGACGACGGGGAGGCGTTCGCGTCCTCGCTGCTCACGCTGGTGGTGCTCGGGCTCGGCGCCGCCGTCCTGATCGGCATGGTGGCCGCCCCGCTCATCGTCGACGCCTACCTTGCGGCCGGCGGCGCGGAACGGGATCTCGCCGTGACGTTCCTGCGGTGGTTCCTACCCCAGGTGATCTTCTATGGGCTGGGTGCGACGATCGGGGCGATCCTCAACGTCCGGCAGTCGTTCGCCGCGCCGATGTTCGCGCCGGTACTCAACAACCTGATCGTGATCACGACCTGCATGGTGTTCATCTTCGTGCCCGGCCCACGACCGCCCACGGCCACCGGCATCAGCGCCGGCCAGATCACCGTTCTGGCCGGCGGGACGACGCTCGGCGTCGTGGTCATGACCTTCGCCCTGCTGCCGTCACTGCGGGCGGTCGGATTCCGCTACCGGCCACGCCTGGACCTGTCCCATCCCGGCCTGCGCCGCGCGATGCGCCTCGCCGGCTGGACGCTGCTCTATGTGGCGGTCAGCCAGGTCGGTTACCTGGTCATCGTGCGGCTCGCCAGCTCGGCGACGGCATACACGGTCTACACGTACGGCTACCAGATCTTCCAGCTACCGTACGCGATCATCGCCGTATCGGTGATCACGGCACTGCTGCCGCGGATGAGCGCGCATGCCGCGGACGATCGCAACGACCTCGTCCGCCAGGACCTGTCCACCGGGATGCGGTTGGCGTCGGTGGTCATAGTGCCGGCGGCGCTCGCGTTGCTGGCACTGGGCCGCCCGATCGCGATCACGGTGTTCAACCACGGTGCCGTCAGCCACGCGGGCGCCAGTCAGATCGGCGACACCCTCGCCGCCTTCGCGATCGCCCTGGTTCCGTTCTCACTGTTCCAGGTACAGCTACGGGCGTTCTACGCCCATCAGGACAGCCGGACGCCCGCGCTGGTCAACATCGGTGTCGTCGCCACCAACATCGCCAGCGCCGTCGCGCTGAGCTCGCTGCTGCCGGAGAAGAACCGTTCGGTCGCGCTCGCGCTCGCTTTCGCCGTGTCCTACCTGGTCGGTGTGGCCGCGTCATCGATGCTGCTGCGTGCCCGCCTCGGGGGCATCGACGCCGGCCGGATCGCGCGGCTGCTCACCCAGGTGACCATCGCCGGCGGGCTGGGCGCGGTCGTGGCCGCGGTGGTCGCCTGGCTCGTGCAGCTGCTTCTCGGTGATGGCTGGATCGGTTCGGGGGTAGCCGTGGTCGTCGCCTGTACGCTCGGTCTGTTGGCCTATCTCGCGGTCATCATCCGGATGCAGCTGCCGGAGGTGGTCGCGCTGGCAACGACCGTCCGTGACCGATTTGGTTCACGCTCCGCACCTCGACTCTGACCGCAACTTGCACAATCACCGATCGCCGGCCCCTGGACTCGTACACTGGACAAGCTGCGTCCGGCTACGACAGCCGGGTGCGTCGGTGATGACGGAGGCACTGTGGTCGACGGGCACAACCGACCGCCGCTGGCCGACGTCGATGAGGACGTGACGAGCGTCGCGGCCCGCAACCCCAGGACCGTGGCGGCGCACCCGTCCGCCGACGCGACCAGCTGCCTGCCTCCGCCGGGGACCCCGCCGGTCCTCGAAGCCCTGCCGACCAGGACGATGCTGGACGGTCGGTATCAGCTGCTGTCGGTCATCCGTGCTCGTGGTCCCGTCACCCTGTGGCGTGGCGATGACCGCATTCTCGCCCGGCCCGTCGCTGTCCGTGTGGTGCAGCACGCAGGTGCGGACGACCCCGCGGCAGCAGGCCGCGAACGCGCCGCCCAGATGCTGCTGTCAGCGGCCATCGGCTCCGGCCGGCTGGTGCACCCGGGCGCGGCGTCGACCTACGACGCCACATCCACCACCACCGACGCCGGACGCGTCTCATACGTGGTCAGCGAATGGGTGGACGGCACCTCCCTGCAGACGCTGTCCGAGCAGGGCCCCCTGCGACCGGACCAGGCCGCGACCGTCCTGCTCGCCGTCGCGCGGGTGCTCACCGCGGCCCACCAGAGAGATATCCATCACGGCGATCTTCGGGCCAGCGATGTCATCATCTCGGGCCACGGCATGGTCAAGGTGGTCGACCTCGGCACCGGTTCGGTTGTCGCCGCCCTGGAGAAGGGTGCGCACAGCCAGGCGGAGCCGTGGGCCGACTCCGCCGACCTCGACGCCGACGACGTCCGAGCCATGGGCGGCCTGCTCTACGCCGCGCTGACCGGGCGGTGGCCGTTGGAGCGCGAGTGCGGGCTCCCTCCGGCGCCGACGACCAGCGACGGACGGCCCTGCTCGCCCCGCCAGGTCCGCGCCGGCGTGCCTCGGGACCTCGACGCGGTCACCCTGGCCACGCTGGGGGACGACCGGGTGAACCGTCCACCGATTACCACCGCCGCGGAACTCGCCAATGCTCTGGAGGAGCTCGCTCCTCCAGACGGCACCCTGGACCTCGGCCGGGTACGCATCGACGACGAACCACCGATGACGCGAGCCATGGCCGCGGGAACCAGCACCGCCGGGTACGCGGCGGACGGGTTCCGACCCGGCACGGCCGCGTACGACATGGGCGGGAGCGGCGCCTACCCCAACAGCGGCGCCTACCCACCCGGCGGTGGCTACCCGGACAACGGTTCGCCACGCCCGCCCACGCAGCAGCACCGCCCGCAGCGTCCGAACCGCGCACAGCATGCGCCCTACGGTCAGGGTCCCTCCCCGATAACGCGCCGTAGGTGGCTGATTGCAGTCGCGGTCCTCGTCGCGACAGCCCTGATCGCGGTCGCGGTGGTCGTCCTGACCCGAGGGGATGCGAAGTCCGCCGCCCCATCGCCGCCGTCCACGTCAGCGACGACGCCGGTGGGCACAACCATGAAACCGCAGACGGTCACCGCCTTCGATCCGCCGCCCGGAGACGGCGACGAGAACAACGGTGACACCGCAAAAGCGGTCGACGGCGATCCGTCCACGGCCTGGACGACACAGGGTTACAACAACACCGACGGCAGGCAGTTCGGCGGGCTCAAGAGCGGAGTCGGGTTGCGGGTGGACTTCAGCAAGCCGGTTACCGTCCGCCAAATCAATATCACCTTTGGTGGCTCCGGCACCTCCTTCGAGCTGCGGGCCGGTGATACCGAGGTCAACGACGTGAACGCCTACAAAGTCGTCGTCCCCGAGACCACCGCCGCCACCGCCACCGCCACCACCGTGTCGGTCCCATCCACGGCGGGCGCTCATCAGTACTGGGTAGTGTGGCTGACCAAGCTGCCAACCGCCCAGGACGGGCGGTTCAAAGGTTCGATCGTCGACATGTCGTTCCACTCCTGAGTCGTAATCGTCGAGGTGCCGGTCGACGTTGCCTGACCCGGTACCGGACCGGGATCTGCCGCGCCGACACCTCGACGACGACCCGGACGCCTTCACCGAGGTTGTGCGCGTCCACCGCCACCGTCTGTGGGCGGTGGCGGTCAGCATGCTGCTCGGCCGGGAGGACGCCGCTGACGCCGTCCAGGAGGCAATGCTGTCGGCCTACCCCTCGGCACAGTGAAAAGCAGGTGCGCCTGAGCCCGCGCGAAGCTGGCCGTAATGCTCGACTATCTGCGTCCCGGGAACCCTGCGGCCTTCGATTCCGTCAGTGAGAGCAGGCACGTCAACGCGTCCGAGGCGGCCGGAGGAGGTGATCGGCGATGACGACTGCTCAACATCCGGATGTTGAGCACCTCGATGCCTATGCGGACGGTGACCCCTCGGCGGCTGGGGTGGGGCTTCACATCCGGACCTGCCCGCAGTGCCGGGAAACCGTGACGGCGCTGCGGCGGGTACGTAATGATCTCGCCGCGCTGGCCTCGGTGACCATGCCGGACGATGTCGCGGCACGCCTGCACGCCGCTCTCGTCTCCGAGCGGGACAGCCACGGCCCGGCCGCACAGCAGCAGCCCTGGTCACGGCAACAGTCCTGGTCACGGCAACAGTCCTGGCAAGGGCCGAGGCAGCGGTCGGACCCACGGTCACCGAGACGGATCCGGGGTCGGCGCCCCGGCAACGCGAGGTCGCCTCGACCGACGCGGGTCCCGATCTGGTTCTCGGCGGCGGCCTGCCTGCTCGTCATTGTGGGGGTGGTCGGACTCGTCGGCGTACTGGCGCTGCTGCATCCCGGCCGGACCGGTGGCAGGCAGGCCGCCAGCCGGTTGGCGCCGCCGGCGGCAAACACCGTGGGGTCGTCCGCCGGGCGGATGGCCGGGGCCGGCGCCGACATCGCGCCGGCCCCGGATCCGATGAGCGACGCTGCCGCACTGCCGGTCCTCGCGCACACCGGGCACGTCCTGGACATGGCGGGCCTTCCCGGGCACGTCCACGACCTGCTGTCCGGACGGATAACAGGGACGGTTCGAGCGCCTCTCGGCCAATCCGGTGGCACCACCGGCACGTTCCCCGTGGCAACGGCCACCGTCGCCGAACTGACCCGACCCGACCTGCTCATGTGCTACCTCAGTCTGGCCGCACAGACCGGTGGCGGTGTTGTTGCTCTCGATCTGGTCGTCTTCAACGGGCAGTCGGCGGTGCTGGTCGTCCTGTCCATCCACAATGATCCCGACGAGTTGCAGGTGGTCGTACTCGACGAGGGGTGTGGTGTGGCCAACATGGCCGCGGCGCTGTGGTACAGCACGACCACATCCCGATAATGATCGAAAGCCTTTCCGTGACCGGTTCGAGGGAATCGGGTGCCCGGTGGGACGGTTGTTGGAGGCGCACGACCTTACCGGCAGCAGCCGGCGATCTGAAGGGACAGGTGGAACTTGACCGCGCACAGCAGCGGGGGCGTCCCGGACGCTCCGGGCGTCCGGGACGTCGTCATCATCGGGTCCGGCCCGGCCGGCTACACCGCGGCCGTCTACACCGCGCGGGCGAACCTGCGCCCGCTGGTCTTCGAAGGTGCCGTCTCGGCGGGCGGCGCGTTGATGACCACTACCGAGGTGGAGAACTTCCCCGGGTTCCCCGAGGGCATCCAGGGCCCCGAACTCATGGAGGGCATGCGCAGGCAGGCCGAACGCTTCGGCGCGGAGCTGGTCCCCGACGACGTCACCGAGGTCGACCTGCGCTCCGACCCGAAGGTCATCACCGTCGACGACAAGACCTACCTCGCCCACACGGTGATCATCGCTACCGGTTCGGCGTACCGCATGCTCGGCCTGGTGGACGAGGAACGCCTGCTCGGGCGGGGTGTGTCCGCGTGCGCGACCTGTGACGGATTCTTCTTCCGGGACCAGGACATCATCGTCGTCGGTGGCGGTGACTCCGCTTTGGAGGAGGCCACCTTCCTGACCCGGTTCGGCCGGTCCGTCACGATCGTCCATCGTCGTGACCGACTCCGGGCGAGTGCGATCATGCAGGAACGCGCCATGGCCAATCCAAAGATCCGTTTTCGGTGGAACGCAGAAGTGGTCGCGATCCTCGGTACCGACCGCGTCACCGGCGTCCAGGTACGCGACACCGTGACCGGTGAGGCGGATGAGATCGCCGCAGGCGGTCTGTTCGTCGCGATCGGCCACGAACCACGCACCGAGCTCGTGCGCGGGCAGCTGGACCTCGACGAAGCCGGCTACGTCAAGGTGGACCACCCGTTCACCCGTACCGATCTGCCCGGCGTGTTCGCCTGTGGCGATGTCGTCGACCACATCTACCGGCAGGCCGTCACGGCGGCGGGCACCGGATGCGCCGCAGCGCTGGACGCGGAGCGTTGGCTGGCCGCACGCGAGGATGACACCGGACAGGCACCGCGGACGCCTGTCGAGGCGGTCGCCACCGCATCCTGACCCGTCGCCCGCCTGATCGTTCTTCCAGCACCCGACCACCAGCCGCCAGCTACCGGATCAGCAACGACCAGAAGGAGATCACCATGGCAGGGATCACCAAGCCCGTCACCGACAGCACCTTCGCCGACGAGGTGCTGGGCAGCAAGGTGCCCGTCCTCGTCGACTTCTGGGCAGAGTGGTGCGGACCCTGCCGGATGGTCGCACCGGTCCTCGAGGAGATCGCCGCCGAGCACGGCGACAAGATACGCGTCGTCAAACTGAACATCGACGAGAACCCGGAGACCGCTCGGCAGTACCAGATCATGTCGATACCCACCATGGCCGTGTTCGTGAACGGCGAAGTGGACAAGAGCATCGTCGGGGCAAAGCCGAAGGCTGCACTCCTGCGGGACCTCTCCTCCTACATCTGATCTTCCGGCCGCTACGACACCGGTGCCAGACCCGCCCCACCCTCCGGTGGCGCGACCATAGTTCTTCCCGCGCCGCCGGAGGCATGATCAGCAGCTAGCCCCTGCCAAAGGCGGCGCGACCATAGTTCTTCCCGCGCCGCCGGAGGCATGATCAGCAGCTAGCCTGTGTCCCCGTGACCCGTCCGTCAGTTGGTTCGAGTGGCAACCGCAGGGGAACGCTGCTGCGTCTCGGCGACAGTGACCCATCCATCGCCGAGGTACGTACCGCGTTGATCTGCCTGTCCTTCCTACCGACCGCGCCACGCCAGGCGGAGACGTCCGCGGCGGGTCTGTTGCTTCCTGTTGACCCGGACCTGTCGCCTCCGGCTGTCTCGACGCTCTTCGACGAGGCCCTGGACCAGGCAGTCCGGGCCTTCCAGCAGAGCCGGGGCCTGTCCGTGGACGGCATCATCGGCCCTGACACCGTCCGCGCACTTGACGAAGCCCGCCGCAAGCTGGGCGACCGCCTGCTGTACCACAGCATCAATCATCCCTTCGTCGGAGACGACGTGGCAGCCCTGCAGGAACGGCTGTCGAACATGGGGTTCGACGTGGGACGGGCGGACGGTATCTTCGGCCCGCAGACAGAAGCCGCGCTCAAGGACTTCCAGTACAACCGTGGGCTGGAGCCGGACGGCACCTGTGGGCCACTCACACTGCGCGAGCTCAAGAAGCTGGAACGGACCGTCGTCGGTGGGCGTCCGGACGTCCTTCGGGAATCGGTGCGGCTGCTCCAGCGGGGCTCGTCCCTGCTCGGGGTCGTGGTCGCGATCGACCCGGGTCACGGCGGGCCCGATCCGGGGATCACCGTCGGAGACCTGTGCGAACGTGATCTCATCGGCGATCTCGCCTCAAGGCTCGAAGCCCGCTTGTTGGCCTCCGGTCTGGAGGCATACCTGCTGCACGGCCCGCACGAGTCACCCGACGACTCCGAACGCGCACACCGGGCCAACGAGATCGGCGCGGATCTGCTCGTGTCGTTCCACCTGGACGCGAGCAACTCTCCTCAGGCTCAGGGAGTGTCGTCCTACTACTTCGGCAATGCGCGTGGATCGTCCGCCGTGGGCGAGCGTCTGGCCGGACTGGTCCAGAAGGAACTCGTTTCCCGCACGGATCTCGTGGACTGCCGCATGCATGCCAAGACCTGGGAACTGCTACGGCGGACGAAGATGCCGGCCGTGCGCACGGACCTGGGTTATCTCACGAACCCGCACGACGCCGCCGCACTCGGGTCACCCGAGTTCCGGGCCACGGTCGCCGAGGCGGTTCTTGCCGCGGTACAACGGCTGTTCCTGCCGCCGGATCTCGACCCGCCCACGGGACAACTCCGGGTACCGACTCTCGCCTCCCGTACGGGACGCTGAGCCCCACGACGGGCGTCTCCAGACGCGAAGCTGGAAGCGGGTCGGGCAACGTCGGTCAAAAGCGGCGCGATCATTGTTCTCGGCGCCGCCGGAGGGCCAGGGTCTCCCAGGGTCTCCTAGGAGGTGCTGCCGATCTGGCGGAGCATCCCCTCGGGTGCCATTGACCCCAGCAGTCTCTCCAGGGCGACCTCGACGTCCTCCCGCCAGCTGACCGCATTCTTGACCTCAAGCCGCAGCCGAGGCCAGCGGTGGTGCGGCCGTACCGTCTTGAAACCGACTGCGAGCAGGTAGTCGGCAGGGACGACACACCGGGTGCCTTCTCCGCGCAGGTCACCGAACGCCTCGATCGCACGGAAACCACGACGGACCACTTCCTTGGCGACGGCCTGGACGAGGATGCGTCCAAGTCCCTGACCGGCGAAGTCCTCCACGACCTTCGCAACCATGAGAAGCACAGCGTCCGGGCTGACGGGGCTTGTTGGAAAGGCGACCGAGCGGGGCACATACGCCGGCGGCGCGTACATCGCGTACCCGGCTGGCACCCCGTCAACGTAGATGAGCTTCCCGCAGCTACCCCACTCGAGGAGAGCCGAGGAAACCCAGGCTTCCTTCTCCAGCTCGGTGCCTCCGGCCTCCTCCGCCCGGCTACGGGCAACAGGATCCAGTTCCCAGAAGACACATCGGCGGCATCGCCGCGGCAGATCATCAATATTGTCGAGAGTGATGTTGGCGATACGGCGGCTCATATCGAACCGTTCCACGCAGTCCCGGCACCAGCATCAACGTCACAGCCGACATCCCTCACACAGCCAGCCTAAGTGGTCTCGCTCGTAAGTTGTTCGGGGGGTGTCGGATGCCAGGTGGATGCGTCGCGAGGCGGAGGAGGCCCAGGTGGCGGCGTTCTACCTGGGCCAACGACAACGACGCGAGGCGCCGCCTGGCGCCGGCAGACCCTGGACGAACTTCCGGCGCCGACCACTAAGCCATGCGATGTAGATCTTTAGAATGCCTGTGGACGGGACTGTCCGGCTCGCGACGCCCGGACGAAGCCTCGCGTCCTCGCTCCCGCCGTACCCCAGCCGCCCGCTTCGTGGTCGCCCAGTGCCCCGGGCTTCGCGATACGCAGGCACCCCGGCCCGTCGGTTGACGCCCGACACCTCCAGCGCCTCACGGTCCATCCACCCGGATCCGGACCTGACGGATCGGCTCCGCCGACCCGTCAGGGACCCCGACTCCCTGAGTGAACGCCCTGTCCTCGAGCACCCCTTACATGGCTCTCCGAGGCCATCAGGTGCCAGTTGAACCTCCGAGCCATCGAACGGGCGAGGTCTCGAACGAACCGGCTCGTGGTGTTCCACGTGAAACCGGCCGGAGCCAGATGTCGGGGTAGGAACATCCGGGGTCAGAGACCGGGGCTCATGGTGTTCCACGTGAAACCGGCTGGAGCCAGAGGCTGGAGCCAGAGGCTGGAGCCAGAGGCCGGAGCCAGAGGCCGGAGCCAGAGGCCGGGGTAGGAACATCCGGGGCCAGGCTCCCGGCCATCGAGGGCCGGGCAGGCGGACCCCGGAGGTCATTCCGCGGCGGCTTCTGAAGTTGTCATCACCGCGACGATCCGCTCGAGGTCCTCGATGCTCGCGAACTCAACGGTGATCTTTCCTTTACTGCGACCCATGTCGACCTTCACGCGGGTGTCTAACTGGTCGGACAGACGGGCCGCAAGCTTGTGGAGAGCCGGGGACGTAACCCGGGGAGCGCGGGGAGCCGTCTTGCGTGGCCCTTCCTCGCCCATGGCCACAATCTCCTCGACGGCACGCACGGACAGACCCTCGGCAACGATTCGGGTCGCGAGCCGGTCCTGCGCGTCGGGATCCTCCAATGACAGCAGAGCCCGGGCATGGCCCGCGGACAACACCCCTGCCGCCACCCGGCGCTGCACGACGGGCGGCAGACCCAGCAGCCGAATCATGTTGGTGACGTGGGATCGGGACCGGCCGAGCTTCCCGGCGAGTTCCTCATGGGTGGCCCCGAAGTCGCGCAGAAGCTGCTCGTACGCGGCAGCCTCCTCAAGGGGGTTGAGCTGCTGGCGGTGGAGATTTTCCAGCAGCGCGTCCCGGAGCATCGCATCGTCGGTGGTGTCGCGCACGATGGCGGGAAGCAGACTCAGGCCCGCCAGTCGGGATGCTCGCCAGCGCCGTTCGCCCATGACCAGTTCGTAGCGTCCAGGCATGATCTCGCGGACGACGATCGGCTGGAGCAGGCCCACTTCGCGAAGGCTTGCCGCCAGTTCCTCCAGCGCGTCCTCATCGAAGTGCATCCGCGGCTGGCGTGGATTCGGCGTGACCGAGTCGACGGGGATCTCGCGGAACGTCGCGCCCTGAACCGGTGCTGGCCCTGGCCTCAGTCCGAACCCGTTGTCGAAGTCATCGCCATCCATCGAGGTCGGGATCAACGCTCCCAACCCCCGCCCCAGTCCACCCCGGCGCGCTGTCACTGTCCCACCCCATTCGACTCGAAGCCTCGCTCGGCAAGCTCGCGCGCGGCGGCCAGGTAGGACAGCGACCCGCGTGAAGCAGGATCGTAGGTCAGCACCGACCGGCCGTAGCTCGGCGCCTCGGCGATCCGCACATTACGCGGGATGGTCGTGGCCAGTACACGGGGTCCGAAGTGCTCCTTGACCTCATGGACAACCTGGTCCGCGAGCCGCGTCCGGGAGTCGTACATCGTCAGGATGATGGTTGAAAGACGCAGATCCGGGTTGAGGTGGGACTGCACGAGCTCGACGTTGCGGAGCAGTTGCCCCAGTCCCTCGAGCGCGTAGTACTCACACTGGATGGGAATCAGCAGTTCCTTGGCGGCCACCAGCGCGTTGACCGTGAGGAGCCCGAGGCTCGGCGGGCAGTCCACGAGGATGTAGTCGACCTCCTGCTGCAACCCGGCGATGGCCCGCCGCAGCCGGGTCTCCCGCGCCACGACAGAGACCAGCTCGATCTCGGCGCCGGCAAGGTCGATGGTGGCCGGCGCGCAGTACAGCCCCTCGGCTTCGGAGGACCGGACTATGACCTCGTCAAGCGGCCGGTCCCCGAGTAGCACCTCGTAGATGGATGGAACACCGGATCGGTGGTCAACCCCGAGAGCTGTGGACGCGTTGCCCTGCGGGTCCAGGTCGATGCACAGGACCCGGCATCCGTGCATGGCAAGTGCCGCGGCAAGGTTGACCGTCGTGGTGGTCTTCCCTACCCCACCTTTCTGGTTCGCCACGGTGATGATGCGCCGTCGTGTTGGCCGGGGAAACGGCCGTCGTCGTTCCATCGTCAAGGCTTCCACTGCCGCCGCTGCCGCCGCTCCGATAGGGGTGGATGGATCATGAGGGTCCAGTGACGGGCCGGCGGGCCGATGCTCGGTCCGTCCCGCGCTCATGGACCTGTCGCTTTCCCCCGACGCTGTTTCACGTGGAACGTGAGTGTCCACGTGCACGCTGCGCCTCCCGTCCTCGCCGTACTCCACGCGCAATCTCACTTCCCTGCCGATGCCCAGGCGGTGGTACGGCGTGAACGGCGCGCAACACGGTGGTCGGCTCCGCCAGCCGTCCGACCCCGCACTTCACGACGTCCACCTCGCGCCAGCCCTGGGCATCCAGCTCGCCTCGCGCGACCGACAACTCCTCGACAACGCTCGAACCGCGCAGTGCAAGCATGACACCGCCAGGCTTCACCATCGGAAGGAGCATCGCGCCCAACCGCTCCAAAGGCGCCAAGGCCCGTGCAACGGCAACATCAAACCTGTGGCTCTCCACGGTAGTGGCCATATCCGGCGCTCGTCCCCGAACGACCGTGACCCGTCCCTCAAGTCCGAGCCTTGCCACCGTCTCGTGGAGAAACACACACCGCCGCTGCATCGGTTCGAGGAGGGTCACCTTCAGGTCCGGGCGGACGAGAGCGAGCGGAATGCCGGGTAGACCGGCTCCGCTCCCCACGTCGACGACGGTCGCGGCGGACCCGACGGCCTCTTCGATCACGGCACTGTTCAACAGGTGACGGTCCCAGAGCCGGTCGGTCTCACGTGGACCTATCAATCCACGTTCGACACCGACCGTGGCAAGGAGATCCGCATACACACGGGCAAGGTCAAAGCCGTCTCCGAACACTCCACGGGCAACGGCTGGGGGACCGGACGCAGGCAGCATGCGACCAGCATCCTCGCTACCCGAATCACGAAGCCGCAGGAGAGGCCACTCGTCCGTAAAGCTGGCAGGGGCCCTCGCGCTGCGCGGCCGACCGACTCAAGCCGGCCGGTGCTGCTATAATCCGGCGCCTGGGTTGGCGCGCAGGCCCCAGATCATGATCCTTATGGTCAGAACCGCCGCCTCCGGGGTGATCTCGGTAGCGCTCGACCCGCAGATCAAGTCCAACCGGATGGTGGCGGTGCCATCAGCCCTGGCTCCGATTCTGAACGAGAAGCCCCATTCCGTGCTCGTCAGAGCGACGTACGACGTTCAGGAAATCAGTGAGCAGCTGGGCCGCGGCCGCCGTACTGGATCAGATCCTGGAAAAACGTGCGCCAACGCCGACCTGACCTGAGAAGGTCTGTTCCAGGCGAAGTCGCGCCCAACGATGATCGTTCACACCGATCCGGCAGGAACCCCGCCCAGACGACGATCTGACACGAAAACAATCCCGGGATGAGTTCCACGCCGATGACTGGGCGGAGCTCGGTCTGTCCCCTGATGGGAGCGAAGCGGATTGTGAGTCCAGGGCGTTGGCTTCGCGCCGCATCCGGTGGGTGGCGCGTTCAGGGCTGCGCCTGGTGAAGTACTCCGCGCCGAAGTCCGGGCAGACGGTTCACCAACAACCCATGCTCTCGCAGCGCTCGGAGGGGTCAGGGAAGCTGAGAGGATCTGACACGCCTGCTCCCGACGACGCAGCGTCGTCATGGCGACAACCCGCAGTCCCAGAAAAGACCCGGTCGCCAGCCTGCTTCGCGAGCTCACACGGCAGCACAGATCAACCGGCTTTCCGAGCGGCTGCTGGTCCGGGTATCTCGGAGATCAGGTGTCGGACCGGTGGATGCGGTCGCGTACAGCAGCACGGTCGACGCCCAGCTGTGCCATCAGCTCTGCCGCGGGATCCGGCCGCTCGCAGGCCAGCAGCGCGAGCAACATGTGCTCCGGCGTGATCCGCCGACTCCTCTCGTACGCTACTTCCTTGACGGCGCGTTCGAGTACTGAACGGGCGCCGGAGGTCAACGGGGTGCGTTTGCGCGAGGCGGGGATGCCTGCCCGCTCAACGCCCTGGATGTCGATGCCGATCGAGGCCAGAGCGACCTGGTCGAGGGCGTCGAGGGCCGCGCGTGCGGCATCCAGATCGACGCCGAGGGCTCGCAGCGGAACCGGGCCAGGGTCGTGGAGCAGGCCGAGGAACAGGTGCTCGGTGCCGATGCGCCGGTCACCGCGCCGCCGGGCTTCCTCAAGAGCCGCCGTGACCACCTCACGGACGCCCGTCGCGAATCGTGTGGACATTGCAACCTCACTTCCCGTACTTCGCGTGCACGGATTGCCGCGACACGCCCAGGGCGTCCCCGATCTGCTCCCAGGACCATCCCTGCTGTCGGGCGAGCGCGACCGATGCCGTCTCGACCTGCTCGGCCAGCCGGTGCAGGGCACCCACCGCCCGTAGCCCGACGGCAGGGTCGTGCGACCTGAGGCGTTCTGACAGATCTCCCGCTTCCACGCCTGTCAGACTAGATTGACAAAGCGGAGGACGTCAACCCAGACTGACGGAGGTCCGAGATGCGCAACGGCGCCGGCCCGCGGCACCTCCAACCGAGTCCGGCCCCACGGCCTGGTGATGACAGCCCGACGCCCCACCCACGAACCGGCAGGACCAGCGAGCCCGACGGGATGTACCTATCATCGGCCTCGGCTACACCCTGGAGAGATCCTGCTCCTCGACCGGACCGTCTCCACGTAGGTCAGCCAGCCGGTAGCACGACCACCCGGCGCTGGGGATCCTCACCCTCGGACTCGCTGACCACGCCGTCGATCGTCGCGATCAGGTCGTGGACCACCTTGCGTTCGAACGGTGTCATCGGCTTCAGCTTCTCCGGCCCTCCGGCTGCCTTCACCCGCTCGGCAACCGCCGCGGCAAGCTCGCGGAGCTCGGCCCGGCGCCGGGCTCGGTGGCCGCCGACGTCCAGCATGAGCCGGCTGCGCACCCCGGTCTTCTGTAGCACCGCGAGCCGGGTGAGCTCCTGCAACGCCTCCAGCGTCTCCCCGCTGGTCCCCACGAGCAGGTCGAGCCCGTCCCCGACGACCGCGACAACGGCTCGCTCCCCCTCCACATCCAGGTCGAGGTCACCGTCCATGTCCACGATGTCCAACAGAGCCTCGAGGTAGTCGGCCGCGATCTCGCCTTCCTGCTCCAGGTCTGCGATGCGGCGCCGGGCACCTGCCGGCGTTCCAGTTGCCGGCTCGGACACGACGGGTCCGGAGGCGGCACCAGCCTGTTCGGCATCGGTGGTGTCAACGATGTCGGCGGCCAGGTCGGGTGCCGAACCGGTCATCAGGACAACTCCTTCGAGGGTGGACATCTGCGGTCGGAGGTCTGACATGCGGGTGCTCGGCATACGGATGCCTGATCGCGGCGGCGAGTCACCGCCGGCCTCCAGGGCGCCCGCCCTTCCCACGCCGTTTGGCGGGCCGGGAGCCACCGGGGGGACGCCGGGCGCCCGCGGGCACCGGGGATGCCCCCGCCGGGCGCGGCTTGGGTTCCCCGTCGGACGGAGTCCGGTTGTCGTCGGCTGAACCGTCGCCCCGCATCGGCTTCGGCGGCATCTCATCGGAGGCGTTCGGCGGTTGCGCATTGTCCGTCTGATCATTGTTCTTCTGCGCGTCACCCCTGGGAGATCGGGTCCCAGGGGGCGCCTTGCTCACCGTGTTGTTCGGTATCCGGTTCGGCGACGGCACGGACGAACCCGGGGTCGGTGTGTCAGCAGCGGGTCTGGGTCGGTTCTTCGCCTTGACGGTGGGACGCGCACCTGGCGCGGGACGGGCCGGCGACTGCTGCTGCAGGCTCTTGGCCTTCGCCGCCGCACCGGCCTCCGACCGCGCTCCCGGGACCCGCCCGTTGGCTCCGGCCGGAAGCACCGGCGGCATCTTTTTGATCACGAAGAACTGCTGGCCCATGCTCCACAGGTTGGTGGTGAGCCAGTAGAGGAGAACCGCGATCGGGAACCGGAAGCCGAAGACCGCCAGCATGACCGGGGAGCCGTAGAGCAGGACCTTCTGCACCATGGCCTGTTGCGGGTCGGTCGGCCCGGTCCGCGACATGATCTGCTTCTGCGTGAGGAACGTCGTCGCGCCCATGAGGAGGATCAGGACAACCGCGAAGATCTTGACGTTTGTCCCGTTGGCATGGACGAAGTCGAGGAGGCTGGACGACGAGGTGAACGACGTCGACAGCGAGACACCGAGCAGTTTGGCTCTCGCGATCTGCTCCACCTGGTCGGCGGAGAGCCCCACCCGCGGCGCCCACTCCAGCACGCCGTTCGGCCGCAGGACCGGCTGGAGATGGCTGAAGACGTGGAACAGCGCGATGAACAGCGGGATCTGCAGCACGATCGGCAGACATCCGAGCAGCGGGTTGCCATGCTCCCTCTGCAACGCCATGATCTCGGCGTTCATCTTCTGCTTGTCGTGCCCGTGCTTCTCCCGGATCTCCTTGATCTTGGGTTGCATCATCTGCATCGTCCGCTGGGACTTCACCTGCTTGACGAACAGCGGGAAGATCAGAATACGGACGCAGATCACCAACAGGACGACGGAGAACGCCCACGCGAAGAAGCTGTCGTACCCGAAGATGGGTCCGAAGCCCTTGTGGAAGAAGACGATCGCATTCGCCGCAAGATGGTAGAGGGGATCCAACACTGGTTTGTCTCCTTCAGACCCTCGTGCCACGGCGGGACGCGGTCGGTTTGTGCGGGTTCGGCGCATCGGCACGTACCGGTACCGGGTCGTAGCCCCCGGCCGACAACGGCTGGCAGCGCAACAACCGGCGAGCGATCAGCAGACTGCCCCGAACCCCGCCGTAACAGCACACCGCTTCGAGCCCATAGGCGCTACAGGACGGTTCGAACCTGCAGACACCCATAGTGCGAACGGACCAGGTTGCCCGATAGAGCCCGATCATGGTCCGCAACGCCCATGCAAGAGGGCCACGAACGGCGCCGGCGGAGGTTCGACTGGCCCGCGGCACAGCCCTTGCGGCGATCCGGGTGGCGGCGAGCAGGTCCACCATCGCAAGCAGACCGACCGCCAGCAGTACGTAGCCGCCCGCACTCATCGCGGACGCCGGCCGACGGTCTTGGCGGGCCTGGCCGGTCCGCCCCGGCCGCGCAACGCCCGGTCCAGGGCTCGGCCCAACTCGTCCGAGGATGCCGTGGCGCTGTCCGGTAAGGCTCGTACGAGTATCAACGTCCCGGATGGGATGTGGTCGAGCCGGGCACGCATCTGCTCCCGCAACCGCCGGCGGACACGGTTGCGGACAACCGCGTTACCTACCTTGCGGCCCACGACGAAACCCACCCGCGGGGGCGGGAGAGCGGCCGACTCGGCAAAGTTATCCACAAGCAGGTTGTGGATAACTAGTGGACCACTGCGGATCCGCCCCCCGCTGCGACCGATCTGGGCATGCTCGACCCTGGTCCGGACACGGTTCCGAACAGGCAGCATGACGCGGAGGGACCGGATACGTGGTGGATCTCAGGCGGACAGCTCGCTACGACCCTTGCGACGACGCGCCGACAGCACGGCGCGACCGGCACGGGTCCGCATCCGGAGCCGGAAGCCGTGCGTCTTGGCACGCCGGCGGTTGTTCGGCTGGAAGGTGCGCTTACTCACAGAAGACTCCGGACGCCAGGCGAGCAAAGGACAACGATGGTGGCAGCGGCGGTGTAGGGCGCAGTGGAAACACACCAGACAGCGTGCTGTCGCCGCAACTCGCCGCTCAGACTATCAAGCCCCGGGCCGGCCTGACGGCCCGGGGCAGCCGGGCGGGCCTGCGATGTCCGCCAGCCGGGCCGGCGGACAGGCGAGGTGACCGGTGCGGTGTCATGGTCGTACACAGCTTGTGGACGACCATGTGGAGAAGTGACCCGCGCAGGGGCACACCGATAGTCGTCCGACCTTGTCCGACCGTCCGGAGGAGCCCGCACCGTGACCGACCTTAGCGCCGACTCCTTCGCCGCCATGTCACGCCGGGCGCCTGCCGACGAACCGGATCTGTCCGCCGTGTGGGGACAGGCCGTTGCCGGAGTGGCGGACGGCACCCTGTCGGCACAGCAGCGGGCGTGGCTGCGACTGACCCGTCCACTCGGACTCGTCCAGGACACGGCGCTGCTCGCCGCGCCGAACGAGTTCACCAAGGACCTGCTGGACTCACGCCTCCGACCGTTTCTGTCCACAGCCTTGTCCACAGCTTATGGACGAGAAATCCGCGTGGCCGTCACCGTCGAGCACCTGCCGGACCCGGAACCGATGACCGGGCCGATCAGCCTGTCCGAGCCGGCGACTGCCGTCCCGCCCGCAGCCCGGCTCACGCCGGGTCTCGGCCGGGACCCGGCGCCCAGGTCGTACGAGCCGGCCCGGCTGAACCCCCGCTACGTCTTCGAGACGTTCGTCATCGGTGACAGCAACCGGTTTCCCCACGCGGCGGCGGTGGCCGTCGCCGAGGCGCCGGCAAAGGCGTACAACCCGCTGTTCATCTACGGCGACTCGGGTCTCGGCAAGACCCACCTGCTCCACGCGATCGGTCACTACGCGCTGAAGCTGTACCCCGAGACGCGGGTGAAGTACGTGAGTTCGGAGGAATTCACCAACGACTTCATCAACTCCATCCGGGACGACCGGCAGCAGGCATTCCAACGCCGCTACCGCGACGTCGACGTGCTACTCGTCGACGACATCCAGTTCCTGGAGAACAAGGAGCGGACGCAAGAGGAGTTCTTCCATACCTTCAACGTCCTGCACGACACCGAGAAACAGATCGTCATCACCTCCGACCGGTCCCCCAAACAGCTGTCCGCGCTGGAGGACCGGCTGCGCAGCCGGTTCGAGTGGGGTCTGATCACCGACGTCACCCCACCCGACCTGGAGACCAGGATCGCGATCCTGTCGAAGAAGGCGGCGACCGAGCGGCTGCCGGTCCCGGGGGATGTGCTGGAGTACATCGCCACGCACATCGAGCGCAACATCCGCGAGCTCGAGGGCGCGCTGATCCGGGTGGCGGCCTTCGCGAGCCTGAACAAGTCCCACGTCGACCGGACGCTCGCCGAGATCGTCCTGCGTGACCTGATCCCGGACGCCGCCGACCCGGAGATCACCGCCGCCGGGATCATGAATGCGACGGCAGCGTACTTCGGCGTGTCCATGGAGGACCTCTGCGGCACGTCCCGTAGCCGGGTCCTGGTCACTGCCCGGCAGATCGCGATGTACCTGTGCCGCGAACTGACCGACCTTTCCCTACCGAAGATCGGCCAGCACTTCGGTGGACGGGACCACACCACCGTCATGCACGCGGACCGGAAGATCCGGGGGCTGATGGCCGAACGCCGCGCGATCTACAACCAGGTCACCGAACTGACGAACCGGATCCGGGCGCAGACACGACAGGCATAAGCGGGGAAGCCGGGGGTAAGAGGCGGCTGAGAGCACCTCCCGGACCCAAGTGTGCCTGTGGAGAGTCGTGCACAGCTTGTGGAAAACCCTGTGGAATTCTGCCAACTGCTTGGGACAGCCTGTGTAGAGCGAGGGGACGACCGGGGGACAACCAGACCGGCGGTGGAAATCCACGGGGACTGAACACAGCTCTTCCCACAGGATCTGCACCATCCGATCATGCTGTTGACCTGGGAGAACGCGAGTTGTCCCCAGTATCCACCGCCCCTACTGATACGACGAACTAGATCCTTCTTAAAGAGAAAACATCCAAAGCCGGTAAGGCCTGGGGACAACCAAGACTTGATCTTGATCGGGTCGTCCTGAAGTTTCGTGTCCCGACCGGGCACTCACCGGGGATCCAGTGCCCCGCGGCGCGCCTCTCACGGACGCCTGCGATGCTGGAACGCCTCACAGGATCCGAAGAGCTCGAAGCGACAGGGGCGAACAGTCAGAAGGGCGAATCATGAAGTTCCGGGTTGAACGGGATGACTTCACCGACGCCGTGGCATGGACGGCCCGCACGCTCCCGACCCGTGCGACCTCCCAGCTTCAGGTCCTGGCCGGCCTCATGCTGGATGCAACCGGCCCCGCGCTGAAGATCGCCGCTTTCGACTACGAGGTTGCCGCCCAGTGCGGGGTCGATGCGACGATCACAGAGGAAGGACGGGCGCTGGTCTCCGGCAAGCTCCTCGCCGAGATCACCAGAGCACTGCCGTCGGCCCCGGTCGATCTGCAGACCGATGGCACCCGGGTGGTGCTCACCTGTGGTAACGCGCGTTTCACGCTGCCGACCATGTCGGTGGATGACTACCCGACCTTGCCGCCGATGCCTGCGGTGACCGGCCACATCGAGGGAGCGGCGTTCGCCGGCGCGGTCTCCCAGGTCGCCATCGCCGCGGGCAAGGACGACACGCTGCCGGTGCTCACCGGCGTCCGCATCGAGATCGACGGTGAGACGCTCACCCTTGCCGCTACCGATCGTTACCGGTTGGCGGTCCGTAAGTTGAAGTGGCGTCCGACAGCCGAAATGGTCGAAGGCGTCGCCATGGTACCGGCGCGTACTCTCAGCGATACGGCAAAGTCGCTGTCAGGGTCCGGGGTGGAGGTCGCGATCGCACTCGGGTCAGGACCGTCCGGGGAGGCGCTGGCCGGTTTCGCCGGTGGTGGCAGGCAGACCACCACCCGCCTGGTGGACGGCTCGTTCCCGCCCTATCAGAGGTTGCTGCCCGACAGTTCGCCGCTGACCGCGCAGATCGAGATCTCGCCGTTCGCCGAGGCCGTGAAGCGCGTCGCCCTGGTCGCCGCCCGCACCGCACCGGTCCAGCTGGGCTTCTCCGCCGATCACCTGGTCCTTGAGGCCGGTGTCGGTGGCGAGGCCCAGGCCCAGGAGACGTTGCCGATCGGCTACGAGGGGCCGGATCTGTCGATCGCGTTCAACCCGGCCTACCTGCTCGACGGGCTGGGCGCGCTCGAGTCCGACGTCGTCCACATCGGTTTCGCCAGTGCGGACGATGCGGACGAGGCGGCCAAGAAGCCCGCGATCCTCACGGGCAAGGCACCGGACGACGGCGAGGTCCCCGACTACCGGTACTTGTTGATGCCGATCCGACTCTCCGGGTGACGTGCATCTCACGCATCTGTCGCTGACGGACTTCCGGTCCTACCCCTCGCTGGATCTGCTGCTCGCTCCCGGGGTGAACACGTTCGTCGGCTCCAACGGGCAGGGTAAGACCAATCTGCTGGAAGCCGTTGGCTACCTTGCGACTCTCGGTAGTCACCGTGTCGCTTCGGATGCTCCGCTCGTCCGCGAGGGTGCCATGAGCGCGGCGTTGCGCGCCCGGATCGTGCGTGGTGACCGGGCGGCGCTGGTCGAGATTGAGATCATTCCGGGTCGGGCGAACCGGGCACAGCTCAACCGTTCTCCTCTCGCCCGACCCCGCGACGTCCTCGGGTTACTGGTGATGGTCCTTTTCGCGCCGGAGGACCTGGCGCTGGTCAAGGGCGACCCGGCCGAGCGTCGGCGGTTCCTCGACGACCTGCTGGTGGCTCGGACGCCTCGGCTGGCCGGGGTGCTGGCCGATTATGAGCGGGTGCTGCGTCAACGGTCGACGCTGCTGCGGACGGCCGGGGCGGCCCGGCGGGCCGGCCGGGTGGGCGATCTGCGCACCCTGGACGTGTGGGACTCCCAGCTCGCCCGGTACGGCTCCGAGCTACTGGCCGCTCGCCTCACGTTGGTCGAGGCGTTGCGGTCCCGGGTGGAGACCGCCTATTCCGCGGTGGCGGCGTCGCCACCGTCGCCGGCTCGAGGGACGCCGGCTCGAGGGACAGGGACCGCCGAGGAGACGGCGCTGACGGGCCTTGCGTACCGCTCCACCGTTGTCGCGGGAATCGAGGATCGGGGCCCGGTCGGTGACGGGGGGGCCGCCGACCGGGTAGTTCTCGAGGAGGCGATGCTCGCCGAGCTCGCCCGCGTCCGCCCGCAGGAGATCGACCGCGGGGTCACCCTGGCCGGCCCGCACCGCGACGAGTTGCTATTGTCGATCAACGGGCGACCGGCCCGAGGGTATGCGAGTCACGGCGAGTCATGGTCGCTCGCACTTGCGCTCAAACTGGCGTCCTTCGAGCTTCTGCGGGATGATCAACGTGAGCCGGTGCTGCTGCTGGACGATGTGTTCGCCGAGCTCGACGCGGGCCGCCGGGTCCGGCTGGCGGAGCTGGTCGCCCCGGCCGAGCAGGTCCTGGTGACGGCGGCGGTCGGGGCGGACGTGCCCGCCGTCCTGGCCGGGACGCGGTTCGAGGTAGCGGACGGGCAGGTGAGTCGTGTCGGATGAGTCCACCACCGGTGGCGAGCCGGGGGCCGGCGGGAAGGGCCTGACCGCCGGGGAGCCGGCGCGCGGAGCCGACCTGGCCCGGTTGATCCTGGCGCGGGCCAAGGAGGACGCCCGCGCCAGGGCGTCCGGCCGGGGCGGGCGCGCGGGTGGCAGCCGTGCCG